>JAYUIZ010000253.1:0-2628 GCA_043765595.1 Lysobacter sp.
CTTCGACAGCCTGCCCATTCTGCTCGAATGGCCGCTGGTGCCTGGCGCGAGTGGTTATCAGATCGACGTGGTCCGCGCCGATGCGCCCGAAATACAACTGTTTGAAGCGGTGACGTCGTCGCCGAAAACCGGCATCGGCACACTGCCGGCAGGCCGGCACCTGATCCGCGCGCGCGCCGTCGACGCTGAGGGCATCGCGGGCCTGGATGCTAACCTGCCGATAGAGATTCCAGAAGGACCAGCGCCGCCGCTGACGATCCGTCCGGCGAATGCCGAGGTGTCCTATCTGCCGAAGCCACGATTCGAATGGTCGCGCAGCGAAGGGGCTGAGGGTGTGCGCGTCCAGATCGCGCGCGATGCGGCGATGGCGGACCTCGTGCATCAGTTCGATTCCGCAGCCACCCGCGCGCGCGCGCCGGTGTCGCTGTCTCCAGGCACCTATTGGTGGCGCGTCGCCGCCCACGATGCGCAGGGGCGCTTCGGACTCTTCGGCAGCGCGCTCCCGTTCGATGTCCAGCCGATGCCGTCCGATGCGCAGCTCGCAGCACCTGCGGTGAAGGAAGGCGAACTCGCGCTGCGCTGGCGCAGCGTGCCGGAGATCCCGCGCTACCGCGTCGAGGTGTCCCGCCACGCCGATCTGCGCGCCCCGGTGATCGACACCACCGTTGAAGCGCCGGAACTGCTCATGAAAAAACCGCGGGGCGGCCGGTGGTACGTGCGCGTCCACGCGCTGACCGGGGACGGCGAGGCCATGAAACTGGGAAGCATCCAGGAGATCCGCCTGCCTTGTGTGCTTTGCTACGCGGGCGGTGCCGCGTCGGTGGTGCTTCTGTTGCTGGCGCTATGAAGCGCCTTGCATCCGAACGGCGTCGATGGGCTGCCGCATTGATGGCCGGCCTGGGCGCCGCGATGCTGAGCGCATCCGGGGCGCTGGCGCCGGTCGACGATGCGCTGTACTCGGCATACGTCCGCAACGCGCCCTTGGCGCACGACGGCGGGACCGTCCTGGTCGCCATCGACGATCGCAGCCTGCAGTCGCTGGGGCAATGGCCGTGGCCGCGACGCATTCACGCGCGCCTGGTGGATCGCCTCGATGCGGCCGGCGCGCGCAGCATCGCGCTCGACGTACTAATGCCTGAACGCGACCGGGATCCCGGCAGCGACGAAGCGCTCGCCCAGGCGATGCGGGCGAGCGGGCGCGTGGTGCTGCCGGTCAATGCCGGCAGCACCGCGGCCGGCGCTCCGGCGGAAGAACTGGTGCCGGTCGCGCCACTGGGCGACGCGGCCTGGGCGTTGGGCCACAGCGATCTGGAATCCGGCCAAGGACGGGCGTCGGCGCTGTATCTCAGGGCCGGCGTAGGAACGCCACGATGGCCTGCGCTGCCGCTTGCGCTGCTGGGCGTCGAGGGCAACGATGCCGCCCTGGCCGCGACGTCCGCGCAGCGTGCGTCGCGGGCATGGGAACGGACGGATCGCGTGCTGTTGCGCTTCTCGGGCCCGGCCGGCACGTATCCGCAATATTCGTATATCGACGTGCTTGACGGCCGCGTTCCGGACGATGCGTTCCGTGGCCGTCGCATCATCGTCGGCGCGACGGCGGCGGGACTGGGCCACGTGATCGACACGCCGATGCCCGGCACCCGGATGTCGACGCTCGAGTACGTGGCGAATGCGACCGAGACCTTGGCGCAGCGCGCCCAGGTTCGCGCGCTGGACCCGGCGACATGCGCGCTTTTCGCCTTCCTCGTCACGACGCTGGCGGCGGGCCTGGCGCTCCGACCGGCGCTGCGCGCGCGGATGCTGGCCAACGCGTTCATCGTCGCAGGCCTGGTCGTCGTGAGTCTGGTCGCCGTATCGGCCGTCCAGGCGTGGTGGGGACCGTCGGCCGCGATCGCAGCGACATCATTGTTGGGCGCAGTGTCCATCGTCGCCGACCTGCGCCGCAGCGCCGACCGCGCGCACCTCGACGGTGTCACTGGCCTGTTGTCGCGCCGGCGCTTCCTGCGTCGCTTCCGCAGCGCCATCGCGCATACAGCCCAGACCGGCGAGCCACTGGCCGTGGTCAGCCTGGAGGTCTCAGACTTCGAGCGCTACCGCGCACATGCGGGAGAACTCGAAGCCGCCGTGCTGCTTGCGCGGCTCGCGAAACTGTTGCTCGCAGAGCTGGATGGCGCCGGCGATTTCGCGGGCCGGACGTCGGATGCCGGCTTGGCTGGCGTCGTGCTCAACCGATCGGATACGACCGTGGATGCGATCGTCGTTCGCCTCCGGACCCGAGCCGAAGACATCGTCCGCAACGCCGAGGAAAGCAATGACGCCAGGGCGTTGCAGGTACACGTCGGCCGTGCGCGCGCATCAGAACTCACGCCCGGCGCATGGAGCCCCCTTTTGCGCCGTGCGACGGTCGACGGACGCGATCAGACGCGTGCCTGATCGCGGCTCGCCGCGCCGACGATGACGGGAATGCAGCAGATGATGGGATCGCAGTCGAATGGAAGAGCCGCATGCCTTGTATGTCAAACAGCACACGAACGCGTTCCGCTTCGCCAAGCGTGTCGATCCGAAATCCATGCACGATCCCACTTTTCCAGACGGCTCATGCTTCGTACGACCACAGCATCGTCGATA
>JAYUIZ010000254.1:0-2626 GCA_043765595.1 Lysobacter sp.
GCGACATCATTTCCGACCTCTGCGCCGGCCTCGTCGGCGGCTTGGGTATGGCGCCCGGTGCCAATATTGGTACCGAGGCCGCGATTTTCGAGGCCGTCCACGGTTCGGCGCCGGACATCGCCGGCAAGGGCGTCGCCAATCCCTGCGCGCTGCTGCTCGCGATCGGGCAGATGCTCGACCACGTCGGTCAGCCGGACAACGCCATCCGCCTGCGCCACGCCATCGTTGCAACACTGGAAGCCAAGGATTCGCTCACCCCGGATCTCGGCGGCACCGGCAACACGACGTCCTTCGCCAACGCGATCGCAAGCCGGATTTGAAGCTTCGACCGGGGAATCCGGGCAGTTCGCGACGCATAAAAAAACGGGGCGCCTGAAGCGCCCCGTTTTCTTTTTGTTCGCGGGCCTTGGATCCGCCAGTGCCGGATCCGCTAATCCCGGATCAGCGAGTCCCGGATCAATGAGTCCTGGATCAATGAGTCCTGGATCAGCTAGCCCTGGATCAGTTGCGCGACTGCAATTTTGACAGCAAGCGCAGCAGTTCGAGGTACAGCCACACCAGGGTCACCATCAGGCCGAAAGCACCGAACCATTCCATGTATTTGGGCGCGCCAGCTTCGACGCCGCTTTCGATGAAATCGAAGTCGAGAACCAGATTCAGCGACGCGATCACCACCACGAACAGGCTGAATCCGATGCCGATCAGGCCGGATTCGTGGATGAACGGGATCTTGATGCCGAACAGGCCGAGACCGATCGTGGCCAGATAGATCAGCATGATGCCGCCGGTTGCCGCAGCCACGCCGAGCTTGAAGTTCTCGGTCGCCTTGATCAAGCCGGAGCGGTAGGCGAAGAGCAGGGCGAACATGATGCCGAAGGTCAGCATCACCGCCTGCAATACGATGCCCTGAAACTGGGCGTTGTAGATCGCCGAGATCGAGCCGAGGAAAAAGCCTTCGACCAGCGCGTACAGCGGCGCGGTGACCGGCGACCATTGCTTCTTGAACATGGTGACCAGCGCCAGTACCAGGCCACCGATGGCGCCGCCCCACAGATACACCATCGCGCCTGGGGCGACTTCGCCGGTCGGCGTCATCGTCTGCGACCAAGCGAAGGCTGCGGTGAGGACTGTCATCAGTAACAACAGGCCGGTCTTGTTGACCGTGCCGTTGAGTGTCATCGTGCCTGCCTTGCCGGGGTAGGCAACGCCGCTGCTGAGATCGAGGAAAGTGGAGTCCTTGAGGACTGGGTTGCCGCTGCGCATGGTGTCTCCTTCGAAGACGGTTGGCGTATGGAATCGTATCAGGCGTAAAGCATACCTCCAGAAACGACCTGTCGTATGCGTTGACAGCGAGGCCCGGGGTTCGGACAATAGTCGACCTGCTGGGGCTCAGGTCATACTCGGTCCTAGCCGCCGCTCTTCGGCGGGGTATAGCGCAGTCTGGTAGCGCGCCTGCTTTGGGAGCAGGATGTCGGGGGTTCGAATCCCTCTACCCCGACCACTTCCGGCTTCCCGCAGGCATGTTCAGGTCCGTCCGTCCGGCTATCATGCGCTGATGCGCCCGTAGCTCAATCGGATAGAGCACCGGCCTTCTAAGCCGGCGGTTGCAGGTTCGAGTCCTGCCGGGCGCGCCAATGCGACAAGGGCTCGACGAGACAGTCGGGCAGTGGGAGCCTCTGAGGTGACCCCGCGAAGTTTCAGGTTCCAGCGGCAGATTTATTCAATGGTGGATGTAGCTCAGTTGGTTAGAGCACCGGATTGTGATTCCGGGGGTCGCGGGTTCAAATCCCGTCTTCCACCCCAGTTTTTGTCGGATCAGCTTTTGTTAGACTAGCGTCATCGGGCCGTTAGCTCAGTTGGTAGAGCAGTTGACTCTTAATCAATAGGTCGAAGGTTCGAATCCTTCACGGCCCACCAGTTCCCAGAAAACGCCTGGCTCGCGCCGGGCGTTTTTCTTTGGACCGCACAGCGCGTCGACTGTCTGCTTTAGGTCGACTGTGTGCCTTAGAATGCAGCCCATGCGAGGGTGGCGAAATTGGTAGACGCAACAGATTTAGGTTCTGTCGCCGAAAGGTGTGGGGGTTCGAGTCCCCCCTCTCGCACAATACCGGGGGGCAAGCGGATGCGACGAGGATGAGCGGATCGTGGCGAATGCGCGCCTCGAATCGCCGATTTCACAATTGAGTCGCGCATTGCGGGGCATGTGCTGGGGTCGCGGATGGTTGGTCCGCCTCGCGGCTGGCATGGCGCGATTCCATGAAACTGGCGGGAAACGCCGTAATCGGCCAGACTAGTCAGTTCCGCTGGGATGGTCTGTCATGAGCGTCACGACAGTCCGACCCGGCCATCCAGCCTTCCATCACATCAACAACATCGGCCGCGGGCGAACGCGCGGCAGCAGGAGTCGTCAGCCATGCAAGTTTCAGTCGAATCCGTGGGTAACCTCGAGCGCCGGATGACCCTGCGCGTGCCGACCGACAGCGTCGAGAGCCAGATCGGCGGCCGCCTGCGCGAAATCGCGCGGACCGCCCGGATCAAGGGTTTCCGCCCCGGCAAGGTGCCCACCAAGGTCATCGAGCAGCGTTACGGTGCCCAGGTGCGCGGCGAAGTCGTCGACGACCTTCTG
>JAYUIZ010000255.1:0-2623 GCA_043765595.1 Lysobacter sp.
GACCGGATTGATCGCGGCGTGCAGCGCCTTGATCTCGGCCATCATCGCCTCGTCGATGGCGAGACGGCCGGCGGTATCGACGATCAGCACGTCGACGTAGGACTTGCGCGCATCGTCCATCGCGGCGCGGACGATGGCTTCAGGCTTCTGCGATGCATCGGACGGGAAGAACAGCACATCGACCTGTTCGGCCAGCGTTTTCAGCTGTTCGATCGCGGCCGGGCGATACACGTCGGCCGATACCACCATCACCTTTTTCTTGCGCTTTTCCTTGAGGTGCTTGGCGAGCTTGCCGACCGTGGTGGTCTTGCCCGCGCCCTGCAGGCCGGCCATCAGAATGACCGCTGGCGCCGGCACGTTGAGGTTTAGATCAGATGCCGCCGCGCCCATCACCGCGGTGAGTTCGTCGCGGACCACCTTGATCAGCGCTTGGCCGGGAGTCAGCGACTTCAGCACTTCCTGGCCGACCGCGCGGACCTTGATCCGTTCGATCAGCGCCTGTACCACCGGCAGCGCTACGTCGGCTTCGAGCAGCGCGATGCGGACTTCGCGGGTGGCTTCGCGGATGTTCTCCTCGGTCAACCGGCCGCGGCCACGCAGCCGCTCGATGGTGCCGGATAGACGCTGGGTGAGGGACTCGAACATGGGCGCGGACCGCTGCGGAAAGACGGCGATTATATGCGGTGCGGGAAGGTATCGCCGTATGCGACACTGCTCCGATGACAATCGTTCTCATCGCATCGGTCCTGTATCTGCTGTCCACGGCGCTGTTGGCGCGCCGGCTGACGCAGGCCGGACCGGGCGTGCCGGTCGCGCTCTGGGGCATACCCGCAGTGGCGGCCGTGCTGCACGGCGCCGCGCACATGCTGGCCTGGCGCGAGGCAGGCGGCGCGAATCTGCATTTCTTTTCGGCGCTGTCGCTGGTCGGGCTGGGGATGGCCGCACTGACCGTGCTGGTAGGCACGCGCGGCCGCATGGCGGCGCTGGGCGTAATCGTGTTTCCGATCGCCACCGCAACGTTGGCGCTTTACCACAGTTTTGGCCGCCAGGACCCGCAGCTGCTGGGCTGGCAGGGACAACTGCATGCCTGGTGCGCACTGCTGGCGTACGCCACGCTCGCGATCGCTGCCCTGCTGGCCATCCTGTCCTGGTCACAGGAACGGGCGCTGCGTCGACGCCGGTTGCACGGTTGGCTGCGTGCGCTGCCGCCGCTTGTGGAGCTGGAGACGCTGCTCTTCCGCACAATCGCGGTCGGCTTCATCCTGCTGACCGCCACCCTGCTGACCGGTGCGCTGTTCGTCGAAGACCTGCTGGCGCAGCACCTGGCCCACAAGACCGTGTTCAGCGTGCTCTCATGGCTGGGATTCGGGGCGTTGCTGGTCGGTCGCTGGCGTTACGGCTGGCGCGGCGTCAAAGCTGTGCGCTGGACGCTGATCGCGATGACTCTGCTGGTGCTCGCCTTCTTCGGCAGCAATCTGGTGCTGGAACTGGTGCTGCAGCGCCGCTGAGCACGCAGCGACACAGAAAAACGTCTTTGGCTCTGGAATCCAAGGCTCATCTGGCTTATTTTTCAAGCTGAAGGACACCATCCTCCGTCACGGGCTCCGCACCGCGGCGCGAAAAACAGGATGACACCGCCCGCATGGACGCCTGGCTGCAATCAACCACAGGGGATTTCTGTAGTGAAATCGATGACTTCGGTCTGGCTTCTCTTGCTCGCTTCACTCTGGGCTGGGGTTTCCAGTGCGCAAACCGCACCCCAGGACCCGCTCGCAGACTGCCCGGCCATTCCGGCCGAGGCCGCGGAATCGTTGCGCTGGGAAGTATTGCGCGTACCGAACATGCTGCTTTGCCGCGCCATGGCCACTGACGGCAGCGGCGAAGCGTTCGCGCTCACGATCAGTCCCGAATCGCCGTTCAAGCCGCGCCGCAGCGATCGTGCGGAGGAAGGCAACCTCAACGGCCGGGAAGTGCAGTGGTATCGCGGCGATGTGCCCAACGAGCCCACGGTGCTGATCCGTGAAACTCTGATCAAGCTGAACGAAAATCGCGTCGTCCATGTGTTCATGCGTGCGAATGACGCTGACACTTTGGCCAAACGCCAGCAGATGGTGCTGTCGCTCTCGTTCCCCGCTTATCAGGACGACTGATCGTCCGACCGCCGATCGATCGCGACTTTCTCCCACTCGATGCGCGAACGATCAACGCCCTGCTTGAAGGATATCCTGCAGGTTTGCCGTTCCGTCGTCGCACACAAGCAGAACACTGATGATCAAACGTCTTAGCGCCGAATTCATCGGCACGCTGTGGTTGGTTCTGGGCGGCTGCGGCAGCGCCGTATTAGCTGCGAATTTCGGCGGCGACGGCAATCCACTGGGCATCGGCCTGCTCGGCGTATCGCTTGCCTTCGGCCTGACCGTCCTTACCGGCGCCTACGCGCTGGGCCATATCTCCGGCGGTCACTTCAACCCGGCGGTGAGTTTCGGGCTGTGGGCCGGCGGCCGTTTTCCGGCGAAGGAGCTGGCGCCCTATATCGTGGCCCAGACCTTAGAGCCTGTTCATGATCTCTCCATGCCTCGCGTTGTGTCGCAGTGGCCCCTTAGGAATTGGGCTGGGAATTGGG
>JAYUIZ010000256.1:0-2622 GCA_043765595.1 Lysobacter sp.
CCGCGCGACCCACCCACGACGTGTAGGTATCGCTGGCGCTGAGCTGGCCGGCGGTGGCCGGGAACAGCAGGTTGGTGCAGAGAGTCAACGGCGCGCAAGCGGGTGCTCCGCGTGCCGAAAGCGCATATCCCAAACCGGAGCCATTGCCCGGCGCGGCGAAATAGCCGTATTCGATCGATTCGTGCGAGCCGCGCAAGCCGAGCGTGAGCGACCACGCATCGTTGAACTGCCAAGTGCCGTCCGCGAACAGCTCGAATGCGCGGATATCGACATCGTTACCGAAGGTTTCGCGATGGTTCGGATTCAGCGGAAATGGCAGGAACGCGAAGATCGGGCTCGTCGTGTTCGGCGTGCCGTCCGGGTTGAGCAGCGGAATGATCGGCAGCGCGCCGCCGGTGCTCGCGTTGAGCGTTGGCGACAACAGCGCATACAGCTGACGCTCGTCCGCTTGGTATTCGAGGTCACGATTCGCGGTTTCGTCGAAATACGAGCCGCCGAGGAAGCCAGTCAACTTGCCGCCGTTGTCGTAGTTGAAGCGCAGTTCCTGGCTGAACTGGTCGCCCCAGGCGTTCTCGTCGAATTCGATCAGGTCGGCCTGCGAGCCGTCGGAGTCGAACTTGTCGAAGCCTTCGTAGCGGCGCCAGCCGGTGATGGTGGACAGCGACCAGGTGTCGTTGAGACTGAAATCGCCGAGCACGGTGGCGCCGTAGACTTCGCGGTCGGTGCCCAGCGCGTCGCCGCGCTGCGAATTGGCGGTGTAGGGGTCCAGGCTGCCCTGTCCGTTCGGGATGACCATGCTGCGGAAACCGGTGCCCGGGGGCGTGTCCTTCTGGTAGTTCAGGATCACGTCGATGCCGCTGTTTGCGCCGATGTCGATGTGCAGCGCGCCGCGCAGCGCGCGGGTGTCCTTGCCCTGTAGGGTGCCGCCGTCGAGGTTCTCGATGTAGCCGTCGCGGGTTTCGTAGAAGGCGGCCACGCGGCCCTGCACGTTGTCGCTGATGTCGGTGTTGTAGTAGCCGGTGAAGCGTCGCTGGTCGTCGCTGCCCAGGCCGATCTCGAACCCGCCGCTGCGGCCGCCGCGGGCCTTATTCTGGATCAGATGCAGGGCTCCGGTCTGCGCGGCGCGGCCGAACAGCGTGCCCTGCGGGCCGCGCAGCACTTCCACGCGCTCCATGTCGAACATTTCGACCGACGAGCCGCGCGAGCGGCTGATCGACACGCCGTCCTGGAACAGCGAGATGCGCGGCTCCTGGGTGGGGTCGTCGAGGTCGGCGGTGATGCCGCGGATCGAGATGCTGGGGTTGCTCACGCTCTGGGTCTGCACTTCCAGGCCGGGCACGAGGGTACCGAGATCACCATAGTCGTTGATGCCTTGGGCCTGCAGGAATTCGCCGGAATAGGCGTTGATCGAGATCGGGACGTCCTCGATCTGCTGTTCGCGCTTCTGCGCGGTGACGGTGATGCGGTCCAGCGTGTCGGCGTCGCCGGGGGCTGTGCTGTCTTGGGCGGCTGCGGGCATCGCCCATGCGGCCGTCAGCGCCACCGCGAGGGCGAGCGACAGGCCGTCGCGGCGTAGCGGCCGCATCGAACGGAAGGAAGTGTGGTGGGCGGGCGTGGTGGCTGATGCGCGCGCGGACGTGCGTCGGAACATGTTGGTGACTCTCCATGAGGAGTACGGAAGTGCGACGCCGGTCCTCCCCTGACCGGGCGTCGCCGGGCGGTGCCGGCTGGTTTCGCGCCTTTATAACCCACGGACATGTCCGGAAGTCGCTCCGGTACAATGGCAGCTTACTTGGCCGCATTCAGCCGCGGTTTTCCCTCCGCAATCTTCGTCGCACACCGAGCCGCCGTGTATTCCCGCAGCAGTGAACCCGTCCGTTTTGAACGCGACTGCGATGCCGTCCTGGTACCGCAGGGCGAAGCCGTGACTCTGCCGGCCGGCAGCATCGGCTACATCACCCAGGCGTTGGGCGGCAGTTGGACCGTCTTCGTCGAAGGCAATCTCATGCGGATCTCGGGCAAGGACGCCGACGCCATCGGCAAGGAACCGCCGACGCCCATCGAGCTGCCCGAGGGCGCTAGCGACGATGAAGTCGAGAAGCTGGTCTGGTCTCAGCTGCGCACCTGTTTCGATCCCGAAATCCCGATTAACGTCGTTGACCTCGGTCTGGTCTACGAGGCCACCGTAGTGCCCACCGACGACGGCCAGCGCCGGGTCGATGTGCGCATGACCCTCACCGCGCCGGGCTGCGGCATGGGCGATGTCCTGATCGACGATGTCCGCAGCAAGATCGAACTGATCCCTACGGTCGTCGAGGCTGATGTCGAGCTGGTGTTCGACCCGCCGTGGAACCGCACCATGATGTCCGAGGTCGCGCGGCTCGAAACCGGGATGTTCTGAGACCGGAATGTTCTAAGCCCGGCGCCGTCATCCGCGATTCGCCGGCAGTCCTGTCGCCGGTGCTGTTGCGGCCATTGATGCGAAGCTGCGCTCCGGCATAAAAAACTGCGGCGTGCCGCAGCTCGCTGGCAGGGGACGATGTTCCTGCGATGACATCGTTCGCCGTTCGCAATGCAATTCACGCAATGGGCGTAGCGCGATGCAGCACGGTCCGCATCCAG
>JAYUIZ010000257.1:0-7524 GCA_043765595.1 Lysobacter sp.
GAGTGCAAGTCATTGATAGCTGGTTGCACATTCGTCTGACAAAGGCGAAAAACCGGAAATTTCGGGGTGCTGGAACAGTATTTCAGCAGCCTGCTAAACGAGTGAGCGGACTGAAGTCCGCTCTACGGAACAACCATTGCGGCAGCGCAGGTGCTGCAGGCTCAGCGTCCCTGCGGCGGCGCCGCCAGTTCCCTTGCGTTGAGAAACCCGCTGCGGTCGATGTCCTGGCGGCCGAAGCGCTCCGCCACGCGGGCGCGGTGCGCGTCGCGTGTGATCGCCTTGCCGCGGCCGCCCGGCTGCTCGTCCGGCGTCAGCATGCCGTCGTGGTTGCGGTCCATGCCGTCGAAGGCGTAGGTGAGCCAGTCCTGGTATTCGAGCAGCGAGACCTTGCGGTCGCCGTCGAGGTCCATGCGCGAAAGATAGTCGCCGGTGCCCTGCGGTGCGGTGTGGGGTGCAGCCGGCTCCGCGGGCGCTGCCTGCTGTTGCGCCGACGCGATGGGCGTCAGCGCGAACATCAGACCGGCGATCAGAACAGGACGGGCGGTCATCATTGGCGCAGGGTGAGCGCTGCACGGACGGGACGCAACCATCCGTCGTGGCACGGCGCTTACGCCCGCACCGGCTGCAGCGAATAACCCTTCATTCGCAGCGAGAATTCCCGCAGCGCCTCGATGCCGCTGGCCTCGGCCTCGCGACACCATGCCTGCAGCTGCTGCAGGGTGTCGTTGGCGCTCTGGCTGCGGGTTTCCAGCACCGCGGCCAGACGCGCGCGGTACTCGACCAGAGTGCGGATGCGCGGGCGCTGCTCGACCCACTCCTGCAGCTGTTCGCGGGCATCGGGTTTCAGCCAGCGGCCGTCGTCGACCAGACCCTTCTCCAGCTTGCGGGGCAGCATCGCGCGCAGTCGGGCGCCTGCGATACGGGCCTCATCGCGCAGCGCCGGCACCAGCACCTTGCGCTGGTAATCGGTCATCGCCTGGAAACGGTGGGTCAGCAGCGCCTTGAGGGTGTCGCTATCGGGCATCTGGATGTTCGGGCGGATATCGAGGCTGGGCGCGACGCGCATGACCTTCGCCAGGCCCACGGTTTCCAGCGCACGGATTGCGGCCCAGCCGATGTCGAATTCCCAGCGCCGCAGCGCGAACTTGGCCGAACTCGGGAAGGCATGATGGTTGTTGTGCAGCTCCTCGCCGCCGATCCACACGGCCCACGGAGTGAGGTTGGTCGCGGTGTCGGTGGTCTCGAAATTGCGATAGCCCCACCAGTGGCCCAAGCCATTGACCACGCCGGCGGCCCAGAACGGGATCCACGCCATCTGGATCGCCCACACCGCGACGCCCATGGCGCCGAACAGCGCGAAGCTGACGAACAGCAGCAGGGTGGGCCCGGCCAGCGGATGGCGGGTATAGACGTTGCGTTCGATCCAATCGTTGGGCGCGCCCTTGCCGTATTGCTCGATCGAGGCGCGATCGCCGCGCGCTTCGCGATACAGCTCGACGCCGCGCCAGAACACATTGCCGATGCCCTTGATCATCGGGCTGTGCGGATCGTCTTCGGTCTCGCATTTCGCGTGATGTTTGCGATGGATCGCGACCCACTCCTTGGTGATCATCGACGTGGTGAGCCAGACCCAGAAGCGGAAGAAGTGTGCGATGACCGGATGGAAATCGACGCCGCGATGGGCCTGGCTGCGATGCAGATACAGGGTGACCGCGAAGATGGTGATCTGGGTCGCGGCCAACAGATAGATCAGCAGCGAACCCCAGCCGGCCTGCAGTACACCGGCGGCGAGAAAGTCGAACAGGGACAAGGACATGGCGCGGCGACTCGTTGAGGAACCTAGAAATAATGGGGTAGGCTGGTGACGATTGCCACACGTTCGGCCCCGTACGGTCAGCCGGCAGGCGGGATCGACGTCGCAGATTCACGCACTCTCGCCGCGCTGCGGCCGTTCGCACCGCCCGGGCGGTCTGTGGAATCATGCCGCCATGTCGATCTATGCCCTCAAACCGAAATTCCAGGCGCTGCTGCGCCCGCTGGTCCGCCGCCTGCACGCATGGGGCGTCACCGCCAATCAGGTGACCCTGGCCGCCTGCGCTATCTCGATCGCCCTCGGCGTGTGGCTGTACGCGGCAGCGCCCGGGCCCGCGGCCTTCCTGTTGGTGCCGCTGTGGATGTTCCTGCGCATGGCCTTCAACGCCATCGACGGCATGCTGGCGCGCGAGTTCGGCCAGCAGTCCAAGCTCGGCGCGTACCTCAACGAACTCACCGACGTGATCGCCGATGCCGCGCTGGCGCTGCCGTTCGCCGCGGTGGCGCCTTTCTCCACGGGGCATGCGCCGGTGTGGGTGGCGGCGTTCGTGGTGCTGGCGGGGCTGAGCGAATTCGCCGGCGCGCTGGGGCCGACGCTCGGCGCGACCCGGCGCTATGACGGCCCGATGGGCAAGAGCGACCGCGCCTTCGTTCTCGGAGCGATCGCGCTGTGGATCGGCATCGCCGGTCTGCTGCCGTCGTGGGCGGCGTGGCTGTTCCCCGCGCTGTGCGTACTGGTCGCATGGACCATCGTGCGCCGCGTACGCAACGGGCTGCGCGAGGCGCGCTGATCGATGTACATGCGGCGCATCGCGATTGAACGCACGGTATCGAACTTCGATACTTGATCGCTATTGCACCGCGGCGCGTCCGCCGCGTCCCCGATACCGCGTCCCTGTTGTCGGAACATCCCCAATCCGCGAGGAACGCTTCACACCATGTCAGCTCTCCTGTCAGACCTGCGGCACTGCACCGAACACGGCTTCGCCACCCACGACGATGTCTCGCTGTTCTACCGACACTGGCCCGCGCAGGGCAACGCATCCACCGGCGCCATCGTCCTGATCCATCGCGGTCACGAACACTCCGGACGCATGGCGCATCTGGCCGACGAACTCGGCCTGCTGGATTTCGACGTCTTCGCCTACGACATGCGCGGACACGGGCGCTCGCCCGGCGCACGCGGCGACAGCCCCAGCTTCCCGACATCGGTGCGCGATCTGCAGACCTTCGTCGATCACATCGCCGCGGTGCATGGCGTGAACGTCGCCGATGTCGTCGTCGTCGCGCAGAGCGTCGGTGCGGTACTCGCCAGCACCTGGGCGCACGACTACGCGCCGAAGATCCGCGGCCTTGTTCTCGCGTCGCCCGCCTTCAAGGTGAAACTCTACGTGCCGTTCGCGCGTCCCGGCCTGGCGCTGATGCGCAAACTGCGCGGCAACTTCTTCGTCAACAGCTACGTGAAGGCGAAGTTCCTCACCCACGATCCCGAACGCATCGCCAGCTATGAATCCGACCCGCTGATCTCGCGGCCGATCTCGGTCAACATTCTGCTGGGGCTGTACGAAGCCGCCGACCGCGTGGTCGCCGACGCTGCTGCGATCACCCTGCCGGTGCAGTTGCTGATTTCCGGCAGCGACTGGGTGGTGCATCACGCGCCGCAGCACGCTTTCTTCGAGCGACTGACCAGCGCCCGCAAGGAAAAGCATCTGCTGCCGGGGTTTTTCCACGACACCCTGGGCGAACGCGACCGCAAACTTGCGACCGATAAAATCCGCACTTTCGTGCGCGGTCTGTTCGACGATCCGCCGGCCCCGGTATTGCTGCGCGATGCGCATCGCAGCGGTTTCACTGCGAACGAATCGCGCGCATTGTGCAAACCGCTGCCGTGGTATACGCCGCGCGGCGCGTACTGGGCGTTCACGCGCGCGTCGCTGAAACTCGGCGGCCTGCTGTCGCGCGGCATCGCGCTGGGTCACGCCACCGGTTTCGACTCCGGAAGCTCGCTGGATTATGTGTACCGCAATCAGGCGCAGGGCATGCCGGTCGTCGGCACGATGATCGACCGCACCTATCTGAATTCCATCGGCTGGCGCGGCATCCGCATTCGCAAGACTCACGTCGAGGAACTGCTGCGCAATGCGTTCGCGCGAGTGAGTGCAAGCGGGCTGCCGCTGCGGGTGATGGATGTCGCCGCCGGTCATGGTCGCTATGTGCTGGACGCCATCGCCGCAACCGGTGCGAACGCGAGCGCTGCGAAACCGGCATCGATCCTGCTGCGCGATTACAGCGACATCAACGTACGCGACGGTCGCGCGCTGATCGCCGAGCGCGGCCTGGGCGACATCGCGCAGTTCGTGCAGGGCGACGCATTCGACCGCGACGATCTGGCGAAGGTGTCGCCCGTACCGACGGTGGCGGTGGTGTCCGGCCTGTACGAACTGTTTCCAGACAACGATCAGGTCGCTGCATCGCTGGCGGGCATAGCGACAGCGGTGCCGCCCGGCGGCTGTCTGGTCTACACCGGGCAACCGTGGCATCCGCAGCTGGAATTGATCGCGCGCGCGCTCACTAGTCATCGCCAGGGGCAGGCGTGGGTGATGCGCCGGCGCACCCAGGCGGAGATGGATCAACTGGTCGAAGCCGCGGGCTTTCGCAAGCTGGAACAGCGTATCGATGGGTTCGGAATTTTCACGGTATCGCTGGCAGTGCGCGAGGGATGAGTGCTGGTGCTTTTCCGGGTCGTGTCGATGGTCTTCGGCGGATGCGCACAGCAAAAGCCAAATCCCCCCGCTGCCCGCGAAGCTGGCATCGACCCCCTTTTCCAAAGGGGGTAAGCGAACGCTGCGCTTCCGGCCATGCGGGCTTCGCCCCGAGCAGCCCACGCACCTCTCTCACCTCTCTCACCTCTCTCACCTCCATCACCTCCATCACCTCCATCACCTCTCTCACCATCACCCCCACCATCACCACCATCACCACCACCATCACCTCCATAAACCCGCTCAACCCGCTTTCAATGCTTCTGCCTTTCCCCCCTTTGAAAAAGGGGGGCAGGGGGGATTTGCTTTTCAGGCCCGCGCGCCATGCATAACGATACAAACGCAGCCCCCATCCCTGCCAAACGCCCCTGGAAACAAGCCGCAGCATGGCTGGCCTTGCTCGCACCCTTCTTCTATCTGAGCTACGGCTTCGCGAACCATCTGGCAGCGCAGCGCAGCGACGTGGGCACAGTGGTGTTCGACTGGGAGCAAGACATCCCGTTCATCGCATGGACCATCATCCCCTACTGGTCAATCAACCTGTTCTACGGCCTGTCGCTGTTCCTGTGCCGCACGCGCGATCAACTGCACGCGCACGGCCGTCGCCTAGTCACCGCACAACTTGTGGCGGTGAGCTGCTTGCTGCTGTTCCCGCTTGGCTTCAGCTTCGTGCGGCCGGACAGCGACGGCATTCCAGGGATGTTCTTCGCCGCGCTCACCAGCTTCGACAAACCCTTCAACCAGGCGCCGTCGCTGCATATCGCGCTGCTGGTGATTCTGTCGGATCTGTACCGCCGCCTGCTGCCGCGCGGCCTGCACTGGCTGCTGCACGGCTGGTCGCTGTTGATCGCAGTGTCGGTGTTGACAACGTTCCAACATCACTTCATCGACATCCCGACCGGCGCGCTGCTCGGTTTGCTATGCCTGTGGCTGTGGCCGCTCAATGCCGACAGTCCGTTGCGCAGCGCAGGGATTGCGCGCGACCCCAAACGCTGGCGACTCGCGCTGTTCTACGCCATCGGCGCGGCCATGTGTTTCGCTGTGGCGATGTTCGGTGGCATCGCGCTGTGGCTGTGCTGGCCCGGTGTCGCGCTGCTGATGGTGGCGCTGGATTACGCGCTGTTCGGTGCCGAGGGTTTCCAGAAGGATGCCGATGGGCGCATCTCCCATGGCGCGCGCTGGTTGCTGGCGCCGTATCGGCTCGGCGCATGGATCAATTCGCGGCTGTGGACCGCCCGCGAAGCGCCTGCGGTGCGGGTGGCCAGCCGCGTGTGGCTGGGGCGCATGCCGACCGCCGCGCAGGCGCGTGCGCTCGGCATCGCGCGGATCGTCGATGTCAGCGCCGAGCTGTCGTCGCCCGTCGGCATCCCCACGCGCTGCGTGCCGATGCTCGATCTGGTCGCGCCCACGCCGGCACAACTCGCGGCAGCATCCGACGCCATCGAAGCGCAGCTGCGCGACGACGGCGATGTGCTGGTGTGCTGCGCGCTGGGCTATTCGCGCAGCGCAGCGGCGGTCGCGGCCTGGCTGCTGCGCACCGGTCGCGCCGAGCATGTCGATGAAGCGATCGCACGCCTGCGGCAACAGCGTCCGCAGCTCGTTCTGCATGAGACGCATCGAATAGCGCTGTCGCAACTCCCTGTGTACCAGTTGGCTTCGTCCCAGCCCGCTTTACACAAGCCAGCGCTGCCCACATGACGCTATCTGCACTCGCACGGTCCCCACTCGATGCCGCAGACCGCGCGTGCTGCGCGACCATGGCGCGTTGGCTGGAAGCGTCTTCGACGCTGGGCGCGCTGGCGCTGGGCTGCGCGGTAGTCGCGGCGCTGGGCACGCTCGCGCATGCGTGGCGCGACGCCGCGCTGGGTTTCGCCTTGTTAGCGCTTGCGCTGACGCCGGCCGAACGCTACCTCGCGCTGCGGATACGCTTCGACGCCGGGCTGTTCGCCGATCTGGCCAGCGGTCGGATCGAAGACCTGGACGCACTCGACGCCGGTCTTGCCGGGATCGGCGTCGGCAAGGGACGGCAATCGCAGCGCACGCTCGACGACAGACTGCACGGCAGCCGACGTCTCTGGCGGCGCCATGCGCTCAGCGTCGGCCTGCAGGCCGCGTCCGTTGCGGTCGCGGTTGTGTTTGCCTGATTCGCGGATACCATCATTGCTCGAATCACGCACAGGAGCCGCCGGCCGATGCTGGAAAGACTGGTCGCCTCACTCATCATCGGCTTCGTGCGCCTGCTTACCGGCGCGCAGGCGTTCTGGCGCAGCGGTCGCCCCAACGCCGCGCAGCGCATCTTCTTCGCAAACCACGCCAGCCACGGCGATTTCGTGCTGCTGTGGGCGTCGCTGCCGCCGTGGCTGCGACGGCGCACGCGGCCGGTGGCCGGCGCCGATTACTGGAACAAGAGCGCGCTGCGGCGTTTCATCGGCGGCCGGGTGTTCCGCGCAGTACTGATCGATCGCGAACGCAGGACATCCCCGAATGGAGCCGACAGTCCGGACCCGATCCAGCAGATGGTCGCGGCGCTGGCCGGCGGCGATTCGCTGATTCTCTTCCCGGAAGGCACGCGCAACACCACCGATGCGGTGTTGCTGCCGTTCAAGAGCGGTCTGTTCCATCTCGCGAACCAGTATCCCAACGCGGAACTGGTGCCGGTATGGATCAACAATCTCGCCCGGGTCATGCCCAAGGGCCAAATGATCCCGATTCCGCTGCTGTGCACAGTCACCTTCGGCGCCGCGCTGCCGCGCATCGACGGCGAGGAGAAGGCCGCGTTTCTAGAACGTGCGCGTGCGGCGATGCTGGCGCTGCGTCCCGATCATCAAGACGACGACGCGTCCGACCACGCACCGTCCAATCTCCCGGAGCCCCGCTGATGCAGAACCCGTTCCCTACGATGTACGCGCTGCCGATCTTCGCCGGCGCGGTCGCGGTGCTGATCGTCGCA
>JAYUIZ010000258.1:0-2614 GCA_043765595.1 Lysobacter sp.
CGCTGCCGGATACCGCACGCCGCTTCGCACGGGCGATCGTCATGCCCAATCTGGATCCGCCGGTGGTCACCACCGCGCAGGCGCTCGCCTATCGCGAGCGCATCCTCGCAGCCCTGCCGCCGGGGCTGCGCTTCGAGCCGCTGATGACGCTGTATCTCACCGAGGCGACCGCGCCAGAGGAAATCGCGCGGGCCAAAGCCAGCGGCATGGTTCATGCCTTGAAGTACTACCCCGCCAACGCCACCACCAATGCCCATCACGGCGTGCGCAACCTGCGCGATTGCAGCGCGGTGCTGGAGGCGATGCAGCGGCACGACATACCGCTGCTGATGCACGGTGAAGTCACCGACGGTGAAATCGACGTGTTCGACCGCGAGGCGGTCTTCATCGAACGGCATCTGACACCGCTGGTGCGCGATTTCCCGCAGCTGCGCATGGTGCTGGAGCACATCACCACTCGTCACGCAGCGCAGTTCGTGGCCGCGGCACCGGCCAACGTCGCCGCGACCATCACCGCGCACCATCTGTTACTCAACCGCAACGCGATGTTCGCCGGCGGCCTGCGCCCGCATCACTATTGTCTGCCCGTGCTCAAGCGCGAAGAGCACCGCCAGGCGCTGGTCGAAGCGGCTACCGGCGGCGACCCGAATTTCTTCCTCGGCACCGACAGTGCGCCGCATCTGCGGCACGCCAAGGAATCGGCCTGCGGCTGCGCCGGAATCTATACCGCGCACGCCGCATTGGAGCTGTATGCCGAGGTCTTCGAGGACGCCGGCCGGCTTGATCGGCTGGAAGGCTTCGCCAGCCTGCACGGCGCGGCGTTCTACGGCCTGCCGCGCAATGCGGAGACGGTGACCTTGGACCTAGCCGACTGGGAAGTGCCGGCGCAGTTCGAGATCGAAGGCGGAACCCTGGTCCCGTTCCGCGCGGGTACGCGCCTGCGCTGGCGGCTGGCCCCGAACGAAAGGCAGAACACGTTCTAAAGCGGCATCGGCGCGTTGATCTGCGCCTGCTTGCGCACGATCAGCATCGCGATCTCAAGCGCCTGTTCGTAGTTCAGGCGCGGATCCACCGTGGTGCGGTAAGCGCGTTCCAGATCGATGTCGGTGATGTCGCGGGCGCCGCCGGTGCATTCGGTCACGTCTTCGCCGGTCAGTTCCAGATGCACGCCGCCCAGACGGGTGCCGGCCGCGGCGTGCAGCTCGAACGCCTGTTCCAGCTCGCTGCGGATGTTGACGAAACGGCGGGTCTTGTAGCCGTTGCTGGTCGACTCGGTGTTGCCGTGCATCGGATCGCAGATCCACAGCACGCGGCGGCCGTCGCGCTTCAACGCTTCGAGCAGCGGCGGCAGTTTTTCGGCGATCGAATTCGCACTCATGCGATGGATCAGGCTGAGGCGGCCCGGCTCGTCGTTCGGATTCAGAATGTCGATCACGCGCAGCAACTGGTCCGCAGTGACCGACGGGCCGACCTTGATCGCGATCGGGTTGCGGATGCCGCGGAAATATTCCGCGTGCGCGCCATCCACCGCGGCGGTGCGCATGCCGATCCACGGAAAATGCGTACCGAGGTTGAACCAGCCGGCCTGACGCGGCACCTGCCGGGTCACGCCTTCCTCGTAAGGCAGCAGCAGCGCTTCGTGCGAGGTGTAGAACTCGACGCTGCGCAGATTGTGCAGCGACTCGCCGGAGAGCGTTTCCATGAAGCGCACGGCGTCACCGATGCCCGCGACCATCTTCTGGTATTCCTCAGCGAGCGGCGAATGACCGACCCAGCCGAGATTCCAGTATTCCGGATGGTGCAGATCGGCGAAGCCGTCGTCGATCAGCGCGCGGATGAAGTTCATCGTCATCGCCGAACGCGCATGCGCCTTGATCATGCGCCGCGGGTCGGAAATGCGCGCATCGGCCGTGAACTCCGGTCCATTCACTATGTCGCCACGGTAACTGGGCAGAGTGACGCCATCTTTGGTTTCGGTATCGGTGGAACGTGGCTTGGCGTACTGGCCCGCGAAACGCCCCACGCGCACGACCGGAAGGCGCAGACCATGCACCAGCACCAGACTCATCTGCAGCAGCACCTTGAGGCGGTTCGAGATTACTTCGGGCGTGCAATCGTTGAAAATCTCGGCGCAATCCCCGCCCTGAAGCAGGAAGCGCTTGCCTTCCTGCGCCTCGGCTAACTGCTGCTTGAGATTGAGCACTTCGCGTGAAGTTACCAACGGCGGCAAGGCATGCAGTTCGCCCAGCACGCCTTCAAGTTCATCGGCGTTCGTATAGGTCGGCTGCTGCAGCGCCTGGTGCTCGCGCCAACTGGCGGGCGCCCACCCGGCAGGAGGCGGAACGACGACTTGCAGGGGTTCGGGGCGGGTCATGGCGTTGTTCTTCATTCGTGGGGGACGATGCGATTCGTATCGCTTGAGGTCGCTCTATATCTCACTATCTGGCCAGGATGGGTATGTCCAGCTCAGCGCGACCGGAACGCCGCATATGAGGCCCATCCTGCCAGCATCACGAACCACACCAGGCTCCAGGCCGGCATCGACAGGCCGAGGAAGGACCAATCGACCTTGGCGCATTCGCCCGAGCCGGTCAGCACTTTCTTGATCACGTCG
>JAYUIZ010000259.1:0-2614 GCA_043765595.1 Lysobacter sp.
GGGCGACAGGCCCGGCGGCGGCGCGACCGGCGCGATCGTCTGCGTCTGTCCCGGCACCACCAACGGCGAGGCGACGCTGGCCTGCCCGCCGAAATCCACCGTCGGCGCATTCTGGATCGCGCGCTCGTTCTCCACGGTGAAACTCGGCTTCTGAGCGTGCCCGAACATCTTCGCGGTGAGATTCACCGGGAATTGCCGGATGTAGGTGTTGTAGGCCTGAACTGCCTCGATGTAGCGCGCGCGCTCAACCGTGATGCGGTTCTCGGTGCCTTCCAGCTGCGTCTGCAGATTCAGGAAGGCCTGGTCGGACTTCAGGTTCGGGTAATTCTCGGTGATCACCAGCAGCCGCGACAGCGCGCTGGACAGCTCACCCTGCGCCTGCTGGAACTGCTGCAGCGACGCGGCGTCGTCGGGGTTGACGTTGATCTGCCCCACTTTCGCACGCGCCTCGGTGACCCCGATCAGCACGGCCTGTTCCTGCTGCACGTAACCCTTCACGGTGGCGACCAGATTGGGAATGAGGTCGTCGCGGCGCTTGTAGACATTCAATACCTGCGCCCACGACGCCTTCACTGCTTCGTCCTTGCTTTGGATCTCGTTGTAGCCGCAGCCCGAGAGCAGGGCGACCAGGATGAGGAGAACGATTGCGCGCATGGGAATGCTCCGTTGGGGCTTCCGAGAGATGTCCGGATATTGCAGCATGAATTGCAGCACCTGTAGGCGCTTGGCGCAACGCGCGCCGATGGTTACTCGGGCAGCAGACGCTCCTGCGCCCGCTTCTTCGACCACAGGTTGAGGCTTTCGACCGCGGCCGAGAAGCCCATCGCGAAGTAGATGTAGCCCTTGGGCACGTGCACTTCGAGGCCTTCGGCGACCAGGAACGCACCAACCAGCACGATGAACGCAAGCGCCAGCATCTTCACCGTGGGATTGCGGTCGATGAACTTGCCCAGCGGGGTCGCCGCCAGCAGCATCACCGCAACCGCAAGCAGGATCGCCGCCACCATCACCGGCGTCTGGTTGGCCATGCCCACCGCAGCGATCACCGAGTCCAGCGAGAACACGATATCGATGACCGCGATCTGGGCGATCACGCCCCAAAACATGGTCGCCGGCTTGGTGTTGATGTCCTCACTCTCGCCCTCGCCCTTGACAATGTCACGGATCTCCATAGTGCCCTTGAACAGCAGGAACGCGCCGCCCAGCACCAGCACCAGATCGCGGATCGAAATGCCCTGCCCCAGCACCTTGAACAGGTCGTGGGTCAGTCCCGCCAGCCACGCCAGGGTCAGCAGCAGCGCGATGCGGCTGATGCAGGCCACCGCGATTCCGAACTTGCGCGCTTTTTCGCGCTGTTCGTGGGGCAGTTTGGACACTGCGATCGAGATGAACACCAGATTGTCGATCCCCAGCACGATCTCGATCGCGCTCAGGGTGATGAGAGTGATCCACGTCTGCGGATCGGAAATCAATTCCATCATTGCGTCGCTTCCAGTCTGGGGGACCACGGCACCGGCGCGGCGCCGGGGCGGTGTTGGATGTCAGGGTGAATCAAAGTGTCAATCAAGGGGATGGCGAGATCAGAAATAGCGGTCGCCCAGGATCAGCGCCCAGACCAGGAGTACGTTCATCATCAGCACGAACACCGCAGCCGAGCCCATGTCCTTGGCGCGTCCTGCCAGTTCGTGGAATTCGGGGCCGTAACGCTCGATCACTGCCTCCACCGCAGAATTCAGCAGCTCCGCGCTGAGTACCAACAGGCAACTGCCGATCATCAGCGCGCGCTCCACCGGCGTTTCGCCCAGCCACCAGGCCAGCGGCGCCAGCACCGCCAACAGATAGACCTCGAGCCGGAACGACGACTCGTGCAGCCACGCGGCGCGCAGGCCCTGAAACGACCAGATCGTCGCCTTCAGGATGCGGCCCGGGGTGCGCGGCAGGTGTCCGGTGCTGTCGGCCATGTCAGCGGACGCCAGAACGACGGCAGTGAACGGACAGGGCGGGAGCCGGCATCGGGCGGTGACCATGCAGTCGGAGGCCGGCGATTTTGCCACAAGCCCCCCGTTCCCGCCCGCGCCGGGCGGTTGAGGGCGCCGTAGCGCGCAGGCGCAGCACCGCTTCCAGCCCCCCGCTGTCGCGATTGCACAGGGTCAAATTGCCCCGTGAAGCGCCGCGACCCGGCCCACGCTGGCTAGACCCAAGCCACTTCCGGAGGCGCCACGGGCGTGATCGACGCGATCAAACTGTCGCCCCAGTTCGCCCAGCGCCGCCTCCGGCACGTCCGGTCCGCGGTCGGCGACCCTGAGCCGCCAATCGCCGTCGTCCGCCTTCAGTGCGCCCTGAAACGGCGCTGCGGCATGTCGGCCGCGTCGATCTGCAGGGCAGCGCCGAGGCATTGCGCGCACGGCTGGATCGACCATCAGCCGATGTGCGCGCGTTCCCGGACACATCGCAACTGAAGTTCGACGCACACATCGCCAAAGCGCGCGCTGCGCGACCGCCAGCTCGATCTGTGCGAATCGATGTCGCCCGACGAACAGGCGCGCGTGCGCGCGGCGATAGCCGAACGCCTTGATCACCTGTCGAAACTGCGCGAACGCCTCGCCGGCTTCCT
>JAYUIZ010000260.1:0-7519 GCA_043765595.1 Lysobacter sp.
TGCCACAGGGAATGCCTTCCGTTGAACAGCGTCGCGCCGGTTTCGGTATCGCATACGATGCCGAACTCGTGCCCTCGCTCAAGCGCGATCACGCCGATCTGGTCAAGCTGTACACAACGATCGGAGAAATGGCGAGGCAAGGGGAATTTCAGCAGGTGCCTCAGATGCTCAATGCCTTCAAGGTCCATCTGGAAGGGCATCTGATCGCCGAAAACGTCCGTTTCTATAACTATGTTGAAAGCTCGATGCAGAACGATCCGGAAAGTATCGCACTGGTGCGTAGTTTCCGCCGTGAGATGAATGCAATTGCGCGTGGCGTTGTCGACTTCGTGAAGAAGTACCAGATCAGTACCTTCGACCATCAGGCCCGTCAGGAATTCATGACGGACTATCAGGCCGTGCTTGCGCTGCTGGCGCAACGCATCGAGCGCGAAGAGTCCAGTCTTTATCCGCTGTATTTGCCGCACTGATCTGATCAGCCTGGTTGAGGCGATCTGGTGGCGGCGGCATGGTTCTGGCCATGACGCCCGGGAACTGACTTCCACATTCGATTTCGACGTGACACGCACAGGTTCGGCGACGCAAGGATGTATCGCCCGCAGGACGAACGCTCAGGCGTTCGCTCTGCAGGGACTCGGATCCGGCCAACACCGGTTCCGTGAGGTCTGGACGGCACTACGGATGGTTTCGTTCGGACATTCCCGTTTTGCCCCCCAACCAGAGTGCTCGACCAAGGAGATCGTAATGAAGAAGGAAGCGACCGCAAAACAGCAGGATGTGGTTCTGACCCAGGCCATGCGCCGCCTGCGTCATGAGCTGGAAATCCACCCTGTCTTCGCCGAAATTGCGCATACCGAAGCCCTACGTTCCTTCATGCAAGTGCATGTGTTCGCCGTCTGGGATTTCATGTCGTTGGCCAAACGATTGCAACGCGATCTAACCTGTGTCGAGCTGCCGTGGATGCCTCCCGTCGACCCGGCCGCTGCCCGTTTGATCAACGACATCGTGCTTGCTGAAGAAAGCGACATCGATGCCGATGGTCATCCTGCCAGTCATCTGGATCTTTATCTCAAAGCGATGCGGGATGTCGGTGCGTCAACCGAACAGTTCGATGCCTTTATGCGCGAGTTGCGCGGGGGTGCCGGGCTGTCCGCGGCGCTTGCGACGGCGGAAGTGCCGCAGTTCCTGCGCGATTTCGTGGAGCACACGATCGATACCTGTCTGCATGGCAGCACTTTGGAAGTGATGGCTAGCTTTTTCTATGGCCGCGAAAACGTCATCCCCGACATGTTCCAGAGTTTGCTGGAGCACTGGGGGTTGGATGTCGAGCAAGCGCCGGGCTTCGTCTATTACCTGCAGCGGCATATCGAACTGGATGGCGATACCCACGGTCCGGCCGCTCAGCATTTGATCGAAAAAGCACTGGTCCGCGACCCGGACGGGCTGCAGGACACGCGCGAAGCCGCGCGTCTGGCCCTGCAGGCGCGTCGCTCGCTGTGGGATGGGACGGCCGCGCTGCTCCGCGAGCGCCACGGTGTGCAGGTCGCGCCTGCGCGCAAACTGACGCCGGTCGCAGCTTGACGTGTCGGGGCTGCACGCCCGCGCCGACGTGCTATCACCGCTGCGCAACCGGACCGGTTGCGCAGCGGCTCTGCTTCAAACGGAGTGGGTCACGTCATTCAACGATGCAATGCCGATGCCCGCGCTAACGCCACAGGCCCTCCTTGTGTCTGATACTTTGCGAACATCGCCGCTGGCCTTTCGTTTCGAAAACATGTTTCCGCCCGGACAACGCGCTGTCGCTCAGGCCGCGTGCGCAACATATACGGTCGTCGATGGGCCGACGACACGGAGATTCTCCGCAACCGACATGCTGAACGCGAGGCTCTTCACGTTGCCGATCCTGTGCGGCACGCCGAGTCGCTCGACCCGAAGTCCGAGGTGCCGCAACATACGTTCGACCGGTGCGCTCGTCACGCCGACCAATGCATCGACGCCATGCGCGTCGGCAAAGCGGAACATGTCGGCGAGCATCGCTGCCGGCACATCGCCGAACCCGAAACCGGTGCCGGCGCAGCGGTCGCTGATCGCGAAACGACTGACTTCCCAGATTGATGCAGCTGCGGGTGCGGGCGCACCGCTGAGCAGCAACGGGAAGATGTCGCGCAGCATGTTCGGTCCCAATGTCGGCAGTAGCCGACAGCAGCCCAGCACCGACGCGATTCCATCGTGGGCCACGAGATAGTGCGGGCCCATCAAATCGAACCAATCATGTTCGCGTCCGTTTTCAACGTGAACGTCCCAGTTCAGCCGTTTGTGGAATACCTCGCAGCGAAGGCGGTACATACTGTCCAGGAGCGGCGCGCCTAGCCCATGTTCGCCGGCCCGGGCAATAGTGATCGTAGCCATGGTGTCTCCTTGTGTTGTGGAAGGAGACACAAGTGAGAGCAACCACTGTCAGTACTTACAGCTGATCGACATTACAGGTTGATGCAGTTCCGTTTCCGGTGCTAATGCCGCCACGGATTCATGCGAATTCCTTGCAGGCGCCACCATATTCCTTAGAAATACGGCTCTCTTTTTCTAAAAATTTGATTTTTCGACAATCAAGTTGTGATTGAGGCGAAGGTCTGCGCAGGATTTGATGATCGTGCACCGTGTCTGTCGACAGTGGCGATCAGTTGCGGAGTGAGACGATCAGGCCGAGGGACACGGCGCGCGCTATCGCGGCCTGACGACCGCTGACGCCGAGCTTGTGGGTCGCGTTCTGCAGATGGAAGATCGAGGTACGCTCGCTGATGTTGAGCAACTGGCCGATCTCCCAGCTGGTCTTGCCTTCGGCGGCCCAGGACAGACATTCGCGTTCGCGCTTGGTCAGTGCCGGCAGGCGGGTCGGGGTTTTCGAGCGCAGGAACTGCCGCGCCGCTTCGTGGACGAAATGTGAGAGCAGGTGAAGCTCCGGCAGCATCGTTTCGAAGTCGGCGGCACTGAGATGGCCAGATGCGAATGACATCAGCCCCCACGATACCCCGGGACCATGCAGCGGTACGCTGATGCCGTTGGCGAGACCGAATTCGCGGGCTTCCCCGAACAGGTGGCGGATTTTCTGCAGATGCGGGTCGACGATGCGGCGATGGTGATGCTGCGCTTCTTCCCACGAGACCGGTGTGGCGTGGTCGTGGCAATGGCTGATGATCGGATCGATGGTGATGTAGTCCATCTTGAAGTAGTGGGCGATCCACGCTTCAGGGTAGGTACCCAAACGCAACTGATTCGGGTGTTCGTTGACCAGCGGCAGATCCACCGCATAGAACCAGTGGTCGATCCCGAGCGGTTTGAGCTCTGCATCGATATCGGAAATCAACTCCTCGGTGCTGGACGATTCCGCGAACGCGCGCAACTTGTCGATGTCGATCAGCGTCCTGCCTGCCATTGCTATCCCTGCCATGTCTGCTCATTGTCGATAAAAAAAATGACCGGAGACAACGATGATGGTGGACAGACCCTGCTGCCGGTCTGGAGCGCGCGTCGCCGTCGATGCCCGGTCGAATGGCTAAAGTAGCAGGCTTGCCGCATCGCGTGGGGTTCGATATTCGGGACAGCGCGGCCCACCATCGTGAAAGCTATAATTGCAGCCCCACAGCGGGCGTTGTGTCCGCGATTTTTCTTAGAGAACTTTCCATGGTCGCTACGTTCCGTGCGCCGTTCACGCCCCGCGACGGAGTGGTCGCGGCACTGTGCAGCCGCGGTTTCGCGGTGCTGGCGCCGGAAGATGTGGCGGCGATGGCCGGGGTGTCGGTGGAGGCCCTGCATGCGCTGGCCGAGCGTTGGAACGATCTGCAGCCAGACGAATACTTGCGTGATGGCGGGCGCTACCGGCAGCGCCGGCACGCCTGCTTCGTGATCGGTGCAGACGGCTTTGCGCAGGCCCCGCACCGCGCGCACTACCAGCCGCTGGATTACAACGCCCTGCATGGTGGTCTGCAGCGCTGGTTCGCGCCGATCGCGCCGGACACCATCGCCGCGCCGGCCTGGGCGCGATTGCTGCGCGCCTTGGGCGATCGTCTGCGCGAGGTTCGCCCGGTCGATCCTTGGTACGTGGAAGCGCACCAGTTCCGGATCGACACGGCCGAGGGTATCGGTCGACCGACGCCGGAGGGCGCGCATCGGGATGGCGTCGATTTCGTGGCAGTCTTCATCGTCGCCCGGCACGCGATCCGCGGCGGTGAGACCCGGATCTTCGAAGCCGATGGTCCGGACGGCCAGCGTTTCACCCTGACCGAACCCTGGAGCCTGCTGCTGCTCGACGATCGCCGGATGATCCACGAGACCACGCCCATCCAGCCCATCCAGCCCGAGCAGTCGCCGGAGCAGCACGCGGGCGATGGGCCGGGGCATCGCGATACGCTGGTGGTGACGTATCGGGCCGATGGCTTCCAGGCCGAGGGCTGACTGGCTTACCGGGCAAGTCAGTTACAATTGAAACCAATTCCACTGAGTGTCCGAGGTTGCGATGAAGCTGGGTTCTCTCAAAGCAGGCGGGCGTGACGGCACGCTGATCGTCGTTTCCCGCGACCTGAGCCGCGCGGTGCGCGCCGAGGGTATCGCCCCGACCCTGCAGCGCGCGCTGGAGGACTGGTCGAATCTCGCGCCGCGGCTCAACGCGCTGTCTGAAGCATTGAACGCAGGTGAAACCGAGGGCGCATTCGACCTGGATCTTTCCCTGCTGGCCTCGCCGCTGCCGCGCGCCTACGAATTCGTCGACGGCAGCGCCTATTTGCCCCATGTCGAACGCGTGCGCCGCGCCCGCGGCGCTGAGGTGCCGGAAAGTTTCTACGTCGACCCGTTGATGTATCAGGCAGTCAGCGCCGGCTTCTATGGCCCGCGCGACCCGGTGCGCGTGCCGAGCGAGGACTACGGCATCGATCTGGAAGCCGAAGTCGTGATCGTCACCGACGACGTGCCGATGGCGCCGACGCCCGGGCAGGCGGCCGGCCACATCCAACTGATCGGGCTGGTCAACGACGTGTCGTTGCGCAACCTGATCCCGAACGAACTGGCCAAGGGTTTCGGCTTCCTGCAGTCCAAGCCGCGTTCGGCGCTGTCGCCGGTGTTCGTGACCCCCGACGAACTGGGCGATGCCTGGCAGGGCAATAAGGTGCACTTGCCGCTGCTGACCCACATCAATGGCGCGTGGTTCGGCGCGCCCGAAGCCGGCATCGATATGCACTTCGATTTCGCGCAACTGGTCGCGCACGCGGCCAGGACCCGGCCGCTGTCGGCCGGCACCATCGTCGGTTCCGGCACCGTGGCGAACGAAGACACCTCGCGCGGCGCCTCCTGTTTCGCCGAAAAGCGCACGGTCGAGACGCTGGAGACCGGCAAGCCGATCACGCCCTTCATGAAATACGGCGACGTGGTGCGGATCGAGATGCGCAGCCGCGATGGTCAGGATATCTTCGGTGCCATCGAGCAGCGGATCGAGCCGCAGACCCAGGGCTGACATCGCCGCGCTCCTGAGCGGGAGGGCGGACGATGACGGACACTTGGAGCGGCCGGGAGCGGGTCTTCGCCGGCGTGCTGGCGTCGTTGTCCTAGGCCGCCCTGCTGGTGCAGCTCTGGCAGACGCTGGAAAAGGTCGGCGCGCAGGGCGGAGGCATCGGGCTGGCGCTGTGTGTGCTGGCGGGCTACTTCACCATCCTCAGCAATCTGTTCGTGGCGCTGATCGCCACGGCGGCTGCGATCCGGCCCGCGTCACGGCTGGCTTCGCCGATGTTGCGCGGGTGCGCCACGACCGCGATCGTGCTGGTCGGGCTGGGCTATCACCTGCTGCTGCGCGACATCTGGGATCCGCAGGGCTGGCAGTGGGTCGCCGATAATCTGCTGCATTACGCGGTGCCGATCGTCGCGCTCGCGCATTGGCTGTGGTGCCCGCCGCAGCGACCGCTGGCGAAGCGCGCCCCGCTGCTGTGGGCGCTGTATCCGGCCGCGTATCTCGCGTATGCCTGGATCCGCGGCGAGTGGACCGGTGTGTATCCGTATCCCTTCATCGATGCTCCGGCGCTGGGCTATCCGCGCGTCTTCGCCAATGCCGTTGGCCTGATGCTGGTGTTCCTTGCGACGGGCGCGCTGCTGCGCTTGGCCGCGCGTCGGCGCTGAACGCCGCACGGCAGGCCGTCGCTTCCCCGCGGAGCCGTCGCGGCGCTATGGTTGTCGGGCCGCGTATGGCGGCGCTGGTCATCTCACGGAGCGGTCATGAGCGATTCCCTTCGGCTGTACGGTTACTGGCGCTCCAGCGCTGCCTACCGGGTGCGGATCGGCCTGAACCTCAAAGCGCTGGCCTACGAATCGGTGCCGGTGCACCTGATCCGAGCTGGCGGCGAGCAGCATTCGCCTGCGTTCGCCGACGCCAATCCGCAGAAGCTCATCCCGGTGCTGCAGCATGGCGAACGGTTGATCCGGCAGTCGCTGGCGATCCTGGAATATCTCGACGAAACCTGGGACGGATCGGCCGCGCTGCTGCCCGCGACCGCGCGCGAGCGGGCGAGGGTGCGGGCGCTGGCGCTGATGGTGGCCTGCGACATTCATCCGCTGAACAATCTGCGCGTCCTGCAGTATCTGGAGCGCGAGTGGAACGCACCGCAGCCCGAACGCGACGAATGGGTGCGGCACTGGATCCGAGAGGGCCTGCATGCCTTTGAAGCGCTGCTGGCCGACGACCCTGCCACCGGCACGTTCTGCGAAGGCGACACGCCCACGATCGCCGATTGCTGCCTGATTCCGCAGGTCTACAACGCCCGCCGCTTCGCCGTGGATCTTGCGCCGTATCCCACCATCCGCCGGATCGAGGCCGAATGCCTGGCGCTGCCGGCATTCGACGCCGCCCGACCCGAGAAACAAGCGGACGCGCCGCACCAGGCGGACTGATCCGCCGCGATTCGTTCTGTGGCCGATAGCGGCGGTGGTTGGGGATTCTATGGCTACGAAATCAAAACGCCCCGGTGTGCCGGGGCGTTTCTGCTGGCCTGCGATGCGGCCCGCAGGGCGTCTCAGTGCGAGAACGAAGAGCTTCCGTCGCTACCTTCAAACGCTACCGCGTACGGATCGTGTTCGCTGCCGCCGCCTTCCGACAGTCGGAACTTCAGCGCCAGGCCGTCGCGGGAGTCGGCCGCGCGCAGCGCATGCTCCATCTCGATCTTGCCTTCCCTGCACAGCCGGAATAGGCACTGGTCGAACGATTCCATGCCTTCCTCCAGCGTCTCCTCCATCGCCGCCTTGATTTCGTGCACCTGGCCGCGACGCAGCAGGTCGCGGATCATCGGCGTGTTGATCAGCACTTCCACCGCCGGAATGCGGCGGCCGTCGGTGCCCACCACCAGCCGCTGGCTGATCACCGCCTTGAGGTTCAGGGCGAGGTTCATCAACACGTTCTTGTGCGCGGTTTCCGGGAAGAAATTGAGAATGCGCTCGATAGTCTGGTCGGCGTTGTTGGAGTGCAGCGTCGCCAGACAGAGATGCC
>JAYUIZ010000261.1:0-2610 GCA_043765595.1 Lysobacter sp.
CGCATAGATCGAGTTGTTGACCGAAGGTCGAATGCAGGGCGGCTTCCTGGTCGCGCAATCGCGGAATGGTGGCGCGCAGATAGTCGACCAATGCATCCAGCGTGGCCTCGGCCTGCGCCGGCTCCTGGCGCACCAGCGCGCGCACCGACGCCAGCGTATTGAACAGGAAGTGTGGCTCTACCTGCGCCTGCAGCACGCCGAGGCGCAGGTCCGCACTCTGTTTCTCTGCCTGCAACGCCGCCATCGCTCCGGCGTGCCGGGTGTCCTGCCAGCGGCCGAGTTCGCGGAAGTAGGCGCGCAGCGCCAGACCGCCGCCCAGCGCGCCGTAGATCAACACCAACGTCGCCAGATTCAAGGCCTGCAGCGCCGCTTGCTCAACCGGCGAGAACTGCGGCGGCTTGAGCACCATGCGCACGTCGTCGCTTTTGGGAATGCTCTGCTGGAGGTAGTTCGACGACCATGAATCCGCAAAATAGCTCACGACGATACCCAGCAGCATCGCCAGCACAATGCCGAAACGTTCGCGGCGCAGCGGCCAACCCGCGTGCCGCACCATCGCCGCCAGCAGCGGTCCGGAGGAACACATCAACATGAAGCCGGCGGCGAAGTGCAGCGCCGCCATCAGACCGCTGCGACCGCTGCCGGTGGTGATGCTCAGGCCCGCGCCGACAAAGCATGCGACCACCGCAATGACCGCGCCGAAAATCAGGCTGCGGCCGTGCATCCACCGCCAGCTGAAAACCGGATAGCGACGATAGCCCAGCCACGCGCCGCCGCTGGCGACCACTTCGGTCGGCAGCGGACGGTCCAGCGGATAAGGCGTGCGGTCCGACGTGCGATCTGGCGCGAAATCTGAAGATGTCATCGACGCATCCCATCGAGGGTGTGCCCGCCCTGTTCGAGCTTGAGCGCAACGACTTTATCAGCCGCGTCGCGCTGGAAGCGGATGACGATGCCGAAGCCCGGCGCCTCGAACACATCCTTCGCCGTCGCCGCCAGCGGAAACGCACCCTGCCCGGTTGCCTGAGCGGTGAGCATGCCGGCTTCGGCGCGCACGGTCAGCATAAAGTCCGGCATCAGCGGATATTCGCCGACGTAAGCCTTCAACGCATCCGCGGACAACATCAGTGCGGGTTTGGCCGCCAATTCGCCGGTGTCGGGCTTGCCCAGCGGCACTTTCGCATCGAGCAGATGCAGCCCCAGGCTGCCGAGGCCGCCGCGCGCGTGCAGCGCGGTGTCTGACAGGATCACCACGCCAAATTCCGTGCGTGGATCGAATGCGACGAACGACGAGAACCCGCCAGTGCCGCCCTCATGCGCCAGGAAGGTGCGGCCGTTGATCGGCACCAGCATCCAGTGCATCGCGATCGGCGCCTTGGCATCGTTGACGACCGGCGCATGGGTCATGCGGAAGTCGGCGTCGAGCGGCTTCGGCGCACCGCCGAACTGGCCCTGCACGTAGCGCACCATGTCGTCGAGCGTCGAACGTACGCCGCCGACGCCGGCGAAATCGGTAGGGAACGTCCAGGCCGATGTGACTTTGGTATCGGGCGTATGACCGACGGCCGCCTTCACTGCCTCCGGCTTGCGATTGATGTAACTACTGTCCATGCCCAGCGGCGAAAACACGCGAGTATCGAGCAGGGTTTCGAAATCGCTGCCGGCACGGCGCGCGACCGCATACGACAGCAGCATCGCCGCGAAATTGGAGTATTCGAACTTCGCGCCCGGCGCCTGCGCCATCGGCGTGGTCGACAGCGCCATCAGCAGCGCGGTTTCGTCCAGCATCGAATACGGATTCTGCGGGTCGTAATCGATGCCCGCCGGAATCGCCGGCAAACCCGAGGTGTGGGTGACGATATGCCGCAGCAGGATGGGCTTGCCTTCGAAGGTCGGCACCACGCTGTCCTTGGGAAGATACGCCGACAGCGGATCGTCCAGCGACGCCTTGCCTTCACGGATCAGACCGGCCAACAGCGCCGCTATCATCGGCTTGCTGACCGAGCCGATCTCGAATGCGGTGTTCGCGTCGATGTGCGGCGCAGGGTTCTTGCCGTCGGCGCAGACGTAGGCGCGGCGGACGTTGTTGCGGTCGATCACCGCGACGGCGAAGCAGGCACCGCTGCGGTCGCCGTGCAGGCGTTTGCCGACGATGGCCTGCAGCGCGGCATCGGTCGCAGGCGTGCTCGCGGCAGGGCTAGCGGCCTCGGCCGCACCGCTGATCATCAGTGCTGCGGAGAGCAGAATGGTTGGATAGAACAACATGGTCATGGCGGATTCCTGGGGTCGGCGGGGATGGGATCAGACTGCCCCGCATCAAGATGTTCCGCCGGGGTTTGCGACGAACACCCCGCAGACCGCGACGAAATGCGTCCCGCCCCGATCAACCGGCCAATCACCGGCCAATCAACCGGCCAACAGCCCGCGCATCGCTGTCGCAAACCGCGCGGCGATGGCGGCGCCGTCGCGATGGCGGCCACCGGTCACCACTTCGCGGCCGGCTACGGACACCATGTCCACCACGCTGCGGTTGCCGCTGAAGATCCAGCGGTCGGCGATGTCGCCGGGCGTCGCGCCGACCAGCAGCGGCGATGCGCCGTCGAGCGTCAC
>JAYUIZ010000262.1:0-2606 GCA_043765595.1 Lysobacter sp.
CGACGTCCACAGCCAGTGCACACGGAGATGTGTGCGGAGGCGGTGCCACGGAGTCTCGCGGGTCGGAGTCACGGGCAGAGGATAGCGCCTGATCATCGCAGGCGTGGCGCGGGGCTTTCGGGTATTACGCGCGATCAAGTTTCTGGAGAAGCAAAAAGCAAATCCCCCCTGCCCCGAATGGCACTGACTTAACGCCAAGCATCTGATTCTTATTTAAAAAAGCGAGCCGGCCCCGAGTGCCAAGGTGGAGTTGCGAATCATGACCCACAGCACGGGAGCCGGCCCGTATGCAAGCTATTCGCAATGCCCTTGCCCAGCAATCGCACATGCTCAATCGCGCCGTACGGACTACAGACGCCCATGCGCTTTTCAATCTGCAGACTGACGACTCGACACTGGACCAGGCCGAAGTTCAACTGCCCATGCATCGAGAGCGCTTGTTGCCGCCCACGGAGACGTTGGCGATCTTTTTGGCACAGGTTTCGTATTACCATCGCCAAGCATCGAAGATACGACCGTCGGGAGTGAGCCTCATAGGTACAGCCCGAGCGGCCGCTTCGGGCAAATGTGAAACCAACACAAGGACAGGGATATGGAATTTCGTGAGGAAGAAGAAAATCAGCTTGATCGTTTAACATTGGCCGCCCATCTGGGCGCGATTGATCGCCGCCGTTTTCTGAAGACTTTGCTTGCCGCGGGTGTCTCCGCAGCCTTCGCTGTCGAGCTATCGGATCAGGCGGCGATGGCGGCCGAAAATCAGAGTGCGCGTCGCGCACATTTGTTAGCCAGTTACGACTACATCGTGGTTGGTGCAGGTGCCGCCGGCTGTGTGCTGGCGAACCGGCTCTCCGCCAATCCTGCAGTGAATGTTCTGTTGCTGGAACCGGGATCGGCCAATTTGGATCAGCCCAAATTGTACGACCCGACGTTGTGGCCACTGAATTTGGGCAGCGAAACGGACTGGGCATACGTCAGCGCGCCACAAGCGGGCTTCAACGGCAGAGAATTGCCGCTTGCGGCAGGCCGCGTGATTGGCGGTTCGGCCAGCATCAATGGATGTGCTTGGGTGCGTGGCGACGCCCGCGATTATCTCGCCTGGGAGCGGATGGCGGGCCCGGAGTGGGGCGTATTTCGGATGTTTTCGAATTTTCATCGGATCGAATCATATTCCGGTGCGCCTGATCGACGCCGCGGTCGCGATGGGCCAATCGGGACCAACACACTCGCAGCCGACCACCCGTTGACCCGACCATTGATCGAAGCGGGACGTGAGTCCGGTTTGAACGAAGTTTCGTTCAATAGCAACCCCCTGATCGATGGTGCTGGCCCGGGCGATGTGAATATCCGTGATGGCCGTCGATCCGGCCCTGCACAGGGTTATCTGCTTCCCGTATTGTCGCGCCCGAATCTGACCTTGTTGACCGGGGTGGAGGTGATGTCGCTGATCATCGAAGGCGGAGTTTGCCGCGGCGTGAATGCCGTCTCCGGGGACACGCCCGTCAGATTCCGTGCCGATACTGAAGTGGTGGTGTCGGCCGGGGCGCTTCGCAGCCCGAAGATCCTGCTCCTTTCGGGAATAGGCCCGGCGGACGATCTGCGTGCACTCGGCATTGCGGTCCATGTCGATTCGCCTCGTGTCGGCCGCGGTTTGCAGGATGGCGTGTCGGTCACCGGCGTCGAATTCCAGACCCGACAATCGCTTGCCCCCCCAATTGGCAATGGGCTCGGTTGCTTCTATTACGCGCGGACCAACCCAGCTGGGGAAGGGCCGAATCTCCAGATCATCAGCACTCAGTTCGGAACGGGAAGTGATCCAAGCGCATCCTTTCTGCTCGTTCCGTCCCTGATCAAACCGCGCAGTCGCGGCGAATTCCGACTGACAAGCGCCGATCCACGTTCGCCGGCAAGGATCGATCCGCGTTGTCTGTCGGCACCCGAGGATCTGGAAACTCTGTCCAGAGGCCTGGAGTTGGCTACCGAAATCGGGCTGTCGCGGCGATTGTCGTCGATCACGAACGGAGTTGCGTTTCCGGGCCGTCTTTCGCGCAAGCAACGCATCGCTTATATCCGCAACGCGGCGTTTACATCCGATCACCCGAGTTCGACCTGCGCGATAGGAGTCGATAAACGCAGTGTCCTTGATCCCAAACTGCGAGTTCGTGGTATACGCGGCTTGCGGGTGGTCGACGCATCGGCGATGCCGGAACTGCCGGCAAGCAATATTCACGCACCGACGCTGATGCTGGCTGAAAATGCGGCGCGGCTGATGGGTTTCGGCTGACCTAGTATGTTGTCCGCTGCTGCCGCTGCCCGGATATCTTCGGGCAGCGGTATTGGCCGGCCGCTGGCGATCTCGATCCACACCAGCACCGATTGACCATTCGGATACAGCGTTTGGGTTTCGCCCGCCGCATCGACGATGCGATGGCTGAGGGTGAGACTGCGATTGCCAATGCGTTCGGCGGCGGCCCGCGCCTGCTGCACCGCCGCCTGCGCCACCCGCGTCAGCCCCGAACGCAGTTCGGCGCGATCCGGATCGATCGCTACGGCGGCTTCGTACAGTTCACGCGCACCGCTGCCGTCGGCGGCGCTCAGGCGGCCCTGCT
>JAYUIZ010000263.1:0-2599 GCA_043765595.1 Lysobacter sp.
TCCGCTACCTGTCGCCGTACTGGGAACAGTGCGCGCGCGTGTTCGACTACGGCCAGCGGAAATACGCGACGTGGAACTGGGCGAAGGGCATGTCTTGGACTGCGGTCGTCGGCAGTTTCGGCCGTCATGCTGTCGCGAAGCTGCGCGGCGAAGACTATGACCCCGAGTCGAAACAGATGCAAGAAGGGCACATGCTCTGCAACCTAGTCATCTTACGCATGTATGCCGATATCTACCTGGAAGGAAACGACTTGCCGCCGCCGAAGCTTTTCAGGTCGGCGCCGATTGTTCGGGATGCCGATGCGGTTAGAGCGGCGGTCAAGGCGATGGGTGAAGGCGCAATTTACCGCGCGCCGTATAGCCGGGAAACCGTGGAAGTTAGGAAATCAATCGTCATCTTCGGTCCGAGTGGTTGCGGAAAGACGCGCAACGCCGAAGCGTTGGCGAACTTCTACGGGCTGACCGAAATCGTCGACGATTGGGGCGGACAGCCATTCCCGACTTACGGGGCGCTGGTGTTGACGAGCAACCGATCGCATGCTGATAGCGTGCGCGATCACCAGGTAGCGTTTCCCGTTGCGATGATTGCTGCGGGCTTGGCGGTGGGGTCGTGAGGCCGGGGACAATAGCGACGCGCGGTGTTCTGGCTGAAGTCCTGCTGGAACGCGTGCGGCAGGATGCGAAGTTCGGGGCGGATCGCGATCATCCGTCTGTCGATCAGCGCGTCGAAGGATTCCCGACTGCGCTCGCGATGCGCTACGGCGTACCGCACGAAGCGTTCGCGAAGGAAACCTGCGAACGTGCATTCCGTGAGGGGCGCGGCACCTGGGCCGACATCGCGGTCGAGGAAGTCGCCGAGGCGATCGGCGCCGAGGATGAACAGGCAAGGCGCGCGGAGCTGGTGCAGTGCGCTGCGGTGTTCGTGGCTTGGATCGAGGCCATTGACCGGAGAGCGGGCATGGCGATCGCGCCGCATTCGCCGATGCCGTCGAAGTCGCCGGGTGGCGCTTGGGCGTACCTGGTCGGTGGTCACCTCGAACTGGGGTGCGAAGGCGCGCGATACGTACGAAGTGCGGTCGCGAACATCGGCAGCGTGTCCGTAGGCTATGTGCGCGAGGGGTGCGCTTGCGATCCGACACCGTCGGACGAACGACTACCTGCGCCGGTTGGCCGTCCGCGGTGGGCTTGCGAAGGATCACTCCCGTCGCTCGCGATCCTTGAGGAACGGCCGGCGGTGCCAGAATGATTCCGCGAACTATTGTTTGCGATCCGCCGTGGGAGCCATCATTGCACCGAAACACAGTAGGGCGGCGCGAGGGGCGTTTTCGCGCCGGTCCGCAGCGCTACTACAACGTAATGCGGCTACCTGAAATTGTCGCGATGAAGCCAGATTCCGCGCGCAAGTCACACCTTTGGCTGTGGGTTTTGAATCAGCACGTGGACTGGGGCTATGAAGTTGCACGCGCATGGGGCTTCGAGCCGCAACAGATGGTGACCTGGGCGAAACCGGGACTTGGAACGGGTCAGTTTCAGTGCAACACTGAGAGCGTCCTGTTATGCCGTAAGGGCGGCCCTGCTAACAACGCGTTTGGGAAGACCGGCGGAACCGTTTTTCGTTGGCAACGTGGCAAGCATAGCGAGAAGCCGGATGCGTTCTATGCGCTGGTGGAGCGCATTTCCCCTGGCCCCTATTTCGAAATGTTCGCGCGTCGACGCAGGGCGGGTTGGGACGCAATGGGAAACCAGCTGCCCCCGGCCGCGGAGAGTTCCCCATGACGCGCCGGTTACCGACTGCCTCAATCGCCGTGGTGCTCTTCGCCTTATCGACGTCCGCCGCGGCGGCTTTCGTTCCCATGCGGGACGTCGGCGAGGCATTCCGCAGCACGAAGCCAAAGGGCCGGCGATTCATGAAGCGGGGCCGATGATGACGGGAAAACCTGCCAGCAGTAGAATGCCCGGCATGAAGCCCGAACCCGCTACCCCTGCCGAGCGAGTGCGCGCCAGCGAAGCCCGCAAGATAGCAGCGGGCGGGCGGCGCATGCCTGGCGGCGTCATGCCTCCAGACGCGGCCGAAGCGCTCGCGGTCCTGGAGTCGGACGCCTACGGGGATAGTTCCGCGGCGTGCATCTATCGGGCGATCATCGACGCCTCCGACCGCATCCGGAAAGCAAAGGGCAAAGCCTGATCGTCTCACCGTCTCACAAGACCCGCCCACGTGGCGGGTTTTTCGTTTGGGGATATCCTGCGCGCGTATTACCCCTGTCCTGTCTTTTTGGCGTATATTCCGGCCGTCCCCTGGCCGCCGCTGGGCGGGCGTCTATTCCGACAGATAGGGCAACCCATGAAACCCGAGGAATTCACCGCGCTACGCAAGGCAGCGGCCGAGCTATACGCATTTCAGCCAGCGAAGGAACCGAGGGTCACGCTTGACGCGATCTTCGTCGCGCTGGTCAACACGCGGACGATCGCGGTTCGCAAGTCACAGGCGAGGCAAAGCACCGAGGAGGAAATCCCGAAGTGGTTTCACGACACGCTAGCGGAACTGGCGAAGTCTGGCGACGAAGTCACCATCGGGAAATTCTTGATGATCGCAAATCAA
>JAYUIZ010000264.1:0-2598 GCA_043765595.1 Lysobacter sp.
CGTCGCCCTCCTGACCCCGGCTGCGCTGCGCCGCGCCGCCCTGAAGCACAGCTGCCTGAGCCTCGCCGTGGCGCTCGGCCTCTGTGCGCCGCTGGCTTACGCTCAACAGACGCCTGCACAGGAGACGCCCGCCGACGCCCAGGCCGAGCAGGGCACCCTCGACGCGATCGTGGTCACCGCGCGCAAGCGCGAGGAAACCCTGCAGGACGTGCCGGTCGCGGTCACCGCGTTCACCGCGGATACCCTCGACAGACTCAGCGTCGAAGACCTGAGCGATCTCGACGCGCAGGTGCCGAACCTCACCATCTACGCCGCGCGCGGCTCCAGCAGCACGGTCACCGTTTATATCCGCGGCGTCGGCCAGTCCGATCCGCTGTGGGGCGTCGACCCGGGCGTGGGCATCTATCTTGACGACGTCTATATCGCCCGTCCGCAGGGCGCGCTGCTCGACGTGTTCGACGTTAGCCGGGTCGAAGTACTGCGCGGCCCGCAGGGCACGCTGTACGGCAAGAACACCATCGGCGGTGCGATCAAATACATTTCCAAGCCGCTGTCGGAAGACGTGAGCGGCTTCGCTTCGCTCACCGTCGGCAATTACGGCCAGCTCGATGTGAAGGGCGCCATCGGCGGCGCGCTGTTTGGCCAGGACAGCGGCCTGCGCGGACGCATCGCGGTCGCCAGCATGAATCGCGACGGCTTCGGCGAGAACGTCACCAACGACCAGCCGGTCAGCGACAAGGAAATCAATGCCGTCCGCATGAATCTGGGCGCGTATTCGTGGGACGATTTCGACGTGCAGTTTGCGTTCGACTGGATCGACGACAAGTCCGGCGTGCGTGCCGCGCGGATGCTGGCGCCTAACCGCTTCGCGCCGACCTTCGCGCCGATGGACAGCCGTTACGACGTGCGCAACGGCATACCGAACATCAACAACACCGAGATCAAGGGCGTGTCGGCCACCGTCAACTGGCGCCCGAACGACAGCTGGGCGTTCAAGTACGTGGCCGCCAAACGCGAGTCGGACACTGAAACCAATATCGACTTCGACACCCTGCCCAACAAGATCGCCGATGTGAAGGCGTTCTACACCGACGAGCAGATCACGCACGAAGTGCAGGCGAACTATGACGGCGGCGGTCGCGCGCGCGGCGTGATCGGTGTGTACAAGTTCGACGGACGTGCGGGCGGGCAGGTGCTCAACAATTTCTTCAACTTCGTGTTCGGCGACACCCAGGGCAATGTCTTCACCAACAGCATCGCGGCCTACGCGGACTGGACCTTCGATCTGACCGATCGCCTGAAGCTGGATGTCGGCGCCCGCTACACCGATGAAGACAAGCGCGCCGACGTGCTCAATCGTTTCTACACCGACGCCACTTACACCAGGCTGCGCCCAGTCGCGCCGATCGCCGCCGATTTCGACAAGACCATCAACTTCAAGAACACCTCGCCTAAGATTTCGCTGGATTACCAGATCAACGACGACATCATGATCTACGGCCTCGCCACCCGCGGCTTCAAATCGGGCGGTTACAACATCCGCGCGCAGGCCACCGCGGTGCCGCGTTCGGCCGAACCGTTCGACGACGAGCAGGTCGACAGCTACGAGATCGGCAGCAAGATGTCGTTCCTCGACCAGCGCCTGTTCCTGAATGTCTCGGCGTTCCACAACAAATACAAGGACATCCAGCTGTCGGTGTTCACGTCGTACGACAGCAACGGCGACGGCACCAACGACGCTTTCTTCGGCGATTTCACCAACGCAGGCGAAGGCACGGTCAACGGCGTCGAAGTCGAATACCAGTGGCTGCCGAGCGCGAACTGGCTGCTGTCCGGCAACTTCGCCTGGCTCGACGCTAAATACGATCGCTTCATCTATAGGGACATCGATATTTCCGATGAGCAGACTTTTACCAACGCGCCCGAGTTCTCCGGCGCGGTCAACCTGGAATACCGCACCGAACTGGGCAGCATGGGCAAGCTCTCCGCTCGCCTGGGCTACAGCTATCAGGATGACGTGGTCGCAACCACGGAAATCATCCGCAGCGGCGCGGTGCCGATCACCCAGAACGGCTACGGCCTGATCAACGCAGGCGTGATCTGGAAGCCCAACAGCACGTGGACGGTGTCGCTGCAGGGCAGCAATCTCGCCGATGAGGAATATCTCACCACCGGTTACAGCCTCAACGCCGCGCTGGGCGTGTTCACCGGTTTCTACGGTCCGCCGAGTCAGTACACACTGACTGCGCGTTACGATTTCTGACCGAGTCTCCCAGTCTGAATGCATGAAGCCGAATGCATGCAGTTGGATGACAAAGTGGCGGCCGACGCGAGTCCGCCGCCATTTTTTTGTGGGAGCGACGCGAGTCGCGAAGCCCGAATTGATACGGTTACGGCGATATCGGCAATCCAGGAGCGTGCGTATAGGTGGGATGGCAAATATCGTCGTGTGTGAACGCTGGCAGGCCTCGCGACTCGCGTCGCTCCCACAAAGCGCGGCCACCCACCAAGAGCGTGCGTGTGGTGTGGGATGGCAAATATCGTCGTGTGTGAGGGGTGGTAGGCCTCGCGACTCGCGTCGCTCCCACAAAAGCGCTG
>JAYUIZ010000265.1:0-2594 GCA_043765595.1 Lysobacter sp.
CTTTCCGCAGAGCTCGCGGCTGGAGCCCCTCCTACCGAGCGCAGCCCATAGCCGATTCCTGTTCAGCTTCGGCTGTTCAGACTCGCGGCAATCTCGACCGAGCACCTACCGTGACCTTGATTCCCCACATTCTCGTCATCGCCACGCTGCTCGCCGCCGGCACCGCACACGCCGGTGGGCGCGAATCCCTCGATACCTTCACCAAAGGCCTGAAAGGTCTGGACGGCCAGTTCAGCCAGCAGGTCTTCGACAGCAAGGGTACGCGCAAGGAAGCCTCGTCCGGCCGGGTGGCGCTGTCGGCACCGCGTCTGTTCCGCTGGGAATACCTCAAACCCCATCCGCAGTTGATCGTCGCCGACGGCACCAAGGTCTGGGTCCACGATCCCGATCTGAAACAGGCCACGGTCCGCCCACAGGGCGCGGAAGAACAGAACAGCCCGCTGACGGCGCTGATCGACCCCAAGAAGCTCAGCCGCGATTTCAATCTGAAGGACAGCGGCAACCAGGGCGGTCTGGAATGGCTGGAACTCACGCCGAAGCAGGAGGAGGGCGCTGGGTTCCAGAATGCACGCCTCGGTTTCAACGCCACCGGTCTGGCGCGGATGCAGATCGTCGATGCCCTCGGCCAGCGCACCGACATCACTTTCAGCGGCTGGAAGCGCAACCCGACGTTCGCCGCCAAGACCTTCCGCTTCACGCCACCCAAGGGCATCGATGTCATCGGTGAACGGTAATCGCAGCGTCGCCCGGGCGGGCTGCGATGGGCCGCGGATCGGCGTTTTCCGCGTTGATCGCGGCATGATCACAACCGTCCGAGCCATGTCCCCGCGCCGCATCCGGCGTTGTCTTGCCTGGAGCCTGGCGGCAACGCTCTGCATCGGCGCAGTTGCAGTTCCAGCGGCGCCCCTGAAACCGAGCGCTGCCGGCACCGCCCAGGCGCGCGCGGCGATCGCGATGGAGCGCGAGACGCTGGACGGCGTGGTCGCTGCTTCACTGGTCGGGGCACTGTCCGAACAGTTGGGCGGGCGGTCGGTGAAGATCAGACTCAAGCAGATCGATGTGCAGACCATGAGCCTGCGCGACCGGCTGGTCAGCGGCCAGGGCGAGATGCAGATCGAGATTTCGGAGGACTGGATCGGCTTCCGCTTCAGCACGCTTTATGACGCCATTTTCGAGACCGCAGGTTATCCCGAACTCAGCATCGGTACCGTCGGCCCCGGCGGACGCACGCTCCCGAACGACTCGAAACTGGTGCGTGAGCTCGACGACCGCGTGGTCGGCATGCTGGGTCAGGAGTTCGGCTATCAGCAGGTGCGCCTGCAGTTGGACCGCATCGACACGGTCGAAGCCGGCGCGCGCTATCTGCGCATCGATGCCCAGGGCATCGCCGATTTCGGCCTCGACGGCACCGCACCCACGCGCGTCGAGGCCCTGTACGACCGCGAAGCCAATGCCTGGCTGCGGGTCACCTACACGCTCGACGCCGCGCCGCCTGCGTCATCGTCGACCCCGGTCGGCAGCCGCTGAGACGGCCCGCAGCGCTCGCGCCTGATAAGGTGACGGGCCAGTCATCACGAACTCCGCACCATTGGCCCGGCAAGGCAATCCCCCGACATCCGGCGTGAATTCCAGCCTGCTCGACGACCACGACCTGCTCGCGGTCGATCGCGACGCGCTGCGCCCGCTCGCCGAGCGCATCCGCCCACGGACCCTGGACGAGATGGTCGGCCAGCGCCGATTGCTGGCGCCGAACACCGCGCTGCGCCAGTCGATCGAGTCCGGGCGCGTGCATTCGATGATCCTCTGGGGGCCGCCCGGCTGCGGCAAGACCACCCTGGCGCTGCTGCTGGCCAAATACGCCGACGCCGATTTCCGCGCGATCTCCGCGGTGCTGTCCGGCCTGCCCGAAGTGCGTCAGGTGCTGGCCGAAGCCGGCCATCGTTTCGCCGAGGGCCGGCGTACGGTGCTGTTCGTCGATGAGGTGCATCGTTTCAACAAAGGCCAGCAGGATGCGTTCCTGCCGCATATCGAGCGCGGCACCATCCTGTTCGTTGGCGCCACCACTGAGAACCCGTCATTCGAGCTGAACTCGGCGCTGCTGTCGCGCTGCCGGGTGCACGTGATGGAAGCGGTGTCGGCGGACGATATCGCCATCGCCCTGCAGCGGGCGCTGGACGATGCCGAACACGGGCTTGGCGGCCGCGGTCTGCGGATCGCCCCGGAGCAGTTGCAGCTGATCGCCACCGCCGCCGATGGCGACGTCCGCCGCGGGCTGACATTGCTGGAAATCGCGGCCGAGCTCGTCAGCGATAGCGGGGCTAGCGACAGCGGGGCCAGCGAGGAAGAAAGCGAGCGGGGGACGATCACCGACGCGATCCTCGTACAGGTGCTGGCCGACCGCACCCGGCGCTTCGACAAGGGCGGCGAGCAGTTCTATGACCAGATCTCGGCGCTGCACAAATCCGTACGCAGCTCCAACCCCGATGCGGCGTTGTACTGGCTGACGCGGATGCTGGACGGCGGTTGCGACCCGAGCTATCTGGCGCGGCGGCTGACCCGGATGGCGGTGGAGGACATCGGCCTGGCCGACCCGC
>JAYUIZ010000266.1:0-7447 GCA_043765595.1 Lysobacter sp.
CGCGAGAAAGCACAGACACCCTTATCCATACGAGGCAAACAATAGCCATGATTGCGGCTAAGACAGTTATTACAGCAGGCACCAGCCAGTAGTCGTTCATATCTCTATCCTTTCCCTTCCGAGGCTATTTATATGCGCCGTTATCGTGCAATCAGAAAGTCTTCGCCCACGCCAAGATCAAATCGCGGCGTGACTTATATTCTTTGTTCTCATGGCCCTCTATCGACTTCACCACAATCCAGGCTTTCATGTAGAGACTGATCGTGCGGTCATTGATTTCCAGCAAAATTTCAGGCGTTCGCGCAGCGTGTTCCATCCCCCAGCCGTCTTTGAGCTGCTCTCGCGGCACGTTATGAAGAACCAATCTTTCCGGGAAAATATCTTCCAGATCAATCTCCGCTCGATGCTCCACGCCATCCATAGAAGTCCAACGCACTTGCACCGGAGTAGAAAATACCTCTTCCGGCAAGACCATATGACTCGCTTCCCAACTATTTTTCCAGTCTGGCGAGTAAGGAGCGCCCGAAGGATTGAGCGCATGATTTCTTGGGACTTGATCCTTGTTTCTATAGATCACTAAACAAGACAAGGTGTGATAACAGCGCGCACCGAAAGTAATTCCATCGAACCGAATAGGCCACTCCTCTCGCGGCACCTGCTTCTTGAACAACTTGCCGAGTATGAACATCTGCGCGCCCTCTGGATCGGTAGGAATTTCGTCGACAGCCATTGCGGTCGGTGTGGCCGGCGCTCGCCTGGGCAGATTCGGCTTGCGCTTGATCTGCACGGGAAGCCCGCCGTGTGGCAACGGACCCAATTCGCGCAGCAACTGCTTATTGACTATTTGTGCGTCGCGCATCAGTTGCAGATCATACAAGCGATCCTCAGTATTCGGACGAATGGCGACGTGCCGATCCTGTTCGTCATTTCGATCGCCTGGCAACATCGGACGCTGCTGGACGCTCATCTCAGCGACGCCTCTACGCTGAAGTTACGTGGCACCACCATCGTGACGTTGCTCAAGATCGGCGTGCCGTACCGCGCCCAATGCTCAGCCCACAAACTCTCCGGGGTCTCGAACGTGTACACATGCACCACTTCAAGATCATGATGAATGTGCGCGAACTTGTGAACGATTTCTGGCGGCAGGCCTAGCCGTGTATCGCGAAAGCGCACGATGACGGTATCGATGCCCCGTTGCTGTTTCTCGCTCGCGAGCAGAACGTCGGTATCAGCAACATCCCGAAGATAGCCGTTGATATAGCGGGCGAACGCATGCTTCGCGCTAACCCAGCCCGGCGAGTTCATGCCGCTCAGTATTTCCAGCGTCAGCCCTGTGTCGAAGGGTTTCGTTTCCGAGAACGGGACCGGGCTGGCGGCATAGATGTCTCTGCCCTGAAGTTCCGCTATCGACGGCACATGCTTTGTGACCACATTCCAATGGGCCGGCCGCAAGAAAACCGCATTGTGGAAGATCACCCAATCGAAACCCTGCGGAGGCGCTGGCAGTGCTTTTCTGATCTCGCCGGCAAACTCTGTATCCGACCCCATAGGAGATTCCTTCGCTACCGTCTGAGCATTCGCTGTTACGCCTGGAGCCGAGAGCCTGCTCTCGGCATGATTGAGACCGGGAGCATACTCATCAGAGATTCTTCGCTGAGCATTGACACGAGACGATCTTTTCTTACGAGGACGGTCGCGCTCGTCGAGGATGCCCAACCAACGCACCACCACATAGGCTAGTGTCGCAGCTCCCCAGATCACGCCCCCGAGAACGACTGACGATCTTGCGGACATGCTGTCGATGAAGATCGGCGCGATCGCCAGGAGCGGCGACGCAGCAAATGCGGCAAGGAAGCCGATCAGCACCGGCTTAACAACCCACTTCCAGTCGGGCAGTTCGGCGATTGCCGCCTTCGCTGCCTCATGTTTGAGTTGCCTTGCCTCGCTTTCCCGGATCAGCCGGTCGAATGCTGCGAGGCATCGTCGCTTACTGTCGAACCCAAACACCCATCCGGTCTTCAACCTGTGGCGCAGGGACGCTTGGGCATCCGGCGAATGACGAACGATCTGCCATGCTGAATAAGCCAATGCCAGACACAGCGGCGTCATCGCCAGCAACGCGAACTTAAGCTGCGGAATCTCAGCCCCTTTCACATACGCTGTCGTGATGAACCGATAGTTCAGATACGTCCAGACCAAGATCGCGACCGGGATCGAAAGCACGCATAACATCATGGTTTTGTGGACGATGCGATTAGGGATTCGCCACACAGCTCTCTCCTTTTTCAAATGGCTTTGCTCCTGCAAGTAGGGCGGGGCATGAGCCGTCATACCTTGAACTCCAACCGCTTGACCTCCACCGCCGGCAGCAGCCGACTGGTGAACATCTTGTCCTGATAATACTTGATCTTGTCACACAGCACCGGCTGCGGGATACCCTCGTAGAAGAAGATTTCCTTGTCAAAGCCGATGGCCTTCAACTCCTGCGGCAGCATCAGCGCGCGACGTTCTTCCGACTCGCTTTTGCTGAAGTCGCGCCCTCGGGTAAAGCTGTCTTTGCGCACGGTGGTATAGCCCAACATTTCTGAATAGTCGTTGGCGTCCTGCTGCTCGCGCGGCGCGTACACGATCTGTAGCGCATGGTTGGTGATGATGGTGCGCGAGATGTCCTTGCCGTAGGTTGCATCAAGTTGCGCCATGCTCTGGATGATGGGCAGCAGACGAATGTTGTAGCCGGCCATGTAGCTTACCGCGCTGGCGATGATGTCCACTTTACCGATGGACGTGAACTCGTCCATCAGCAGCAGGCATTGGTGTTTCAGCGCTTTATTATTCTGCGGGAGTTCTTTGGTGTTCTGATTGATAAGCTGGCTGAAGAACAAATTGATGATGAGGCGGCTTTCAGCCAGCTTGTTCGGCTGGATACCGATGTAGATGGTCATCCGCTTCTTGCGCACATCGGTCAGCAGGAAGTCATTGGCGCTGGTCGCTGCGTCCAGAATCGGGTTGATGAAGGCGTTGAGCGGCTCCTTAAAGGTGCCAAGGATGGAAGCGAAGGTTTCGTCTGCCTGCGACAGCATGCCGGCGAACGCGGTCTTGGCGTGGCTGCTGAGGAAAGGCTCCTGCGACAGCGCGCGCAGGAACGGCTTGAGTTCGCTTTGGCCGTCGCCCGACGACAGCCGATAGACTGCGCCCAGCGTTGGGAACAAGAGGCTGCTGTTTTCTGTGCCCTCACCCATCTGGTGATCGAACCGTTCGTAGAGGTACAGGGCCAAGGCCATGAACGCATTGCGCGCCTGACTCACCCAGAACTTCTGTCCTGCATCGCCATCCGGGTACAGCATCGCGGCGATGGCCTGGATGTCCGAAATCCGAAACGCTGGGTCGTTGGAGACATAGCTCAGCGGGTTCCAGCGGTGCGTGCGCCGGTCTTCGGCGAACGGATTGAACAGGTAAATGTCGTGGCCCTGCGCCTTGCGCCAGCCGCTGGTCAGGTCGAAATTTTCCTGCTTGATGTCGAGAACCACCACTGATTCCTGGTAGTCCAACAGATTCGGAATCACCACCCCCACGCCTTTCCCCGAGCGCGTCGGCGCAGCCAGAATCACGAACTGCTGCCCGCCCAAGCGAATCAGCCTGCTGCCCATCTTGCCGATGACGATGCCGTTGGCCTGCGGCTTGAACAGCCCCTTCTTCGCCAGATCGCCGCCAGAGGCAAACCGCGCATCACCGTGCAGCGACTTCGGCGGGGTGCGCAACAGCAGGTACAGCAGCCCGAGCCACAGCGCGCCGGGAAACCCGAACCCGACGGCGCCGGCCGCCTTGATCTTGCCGGCATAGGGCGCGAACTGCGGTGCCTCCAACGCGCGCACGTAACCTAACCAAGTGTGCCAACCCAGCGATGCCTGCGGCAGTTTCAACAGCATCAGGACGCTGTAGCCCGACAGGTACAGACCCGCCACGACTGCCAACAGCGCGCAGACGAACGACGCGAGTCCTTTCTGCGCCCCTGTCATGCCGCCGAACGCCTTACGGAAAGAGATACAGCACAGCCCCGAAAGCCACCCTCCCCCAGAATAGGACGATATCGGCGATGACTACCGCGCGTGGTTTCGCTTCGTAACTGCGTCCCAGCTGTCGTGTGCGCAATCAATCGTGCTCCCTGCGCGGCGCAGGATCGCCACGCTGAATGCGTTGGTAGATCTCTTCGCGATGCACCGGGATCGCACGCGGGGCGTCGATGCCGACGCGCACCTGTCGGCCGCGCGCGAGGCTAAGCCATCCATCGAGGGCGTCTGACCCGAACGACACGACCACCTCCTCTCCGATCCGCAGGGAGTCGCCCACCATGACGGCGATCAGATACCGCTTGCCGCGACGATGCCGCCGACGCACTGCTTTGACCCGCATATCGGCGTCGTCGGTGATGGCGAGGTTTGTGGGCGCAGCCAGCGCAACCGTGAGGTGCCCGCGCAGTCTGGACAAGATCGTCAGGCGCACGCCGTCGCCGATCCGAATGCTTTCGCCCACGCGACGAGTTAGCACCAGCATGACGGCGATCAACCGGTCCGCAGGCGCAAGCGCCTGCGTGGGCGCAGCGGCGCTTCGCGCACGATGCGCACCGGCACCGGCAGATCAATGCGCAGACGCACGTCCCGCAATGCGCGCGCACCCGGAATCTGCAGGCGTACCGCTTCGACGGCAACACCCACCGGGCCGATGCAGAACGACTCCCCGTCCTGCAGGGCAAGCACGTGCGCGCACCTTCGCATGCCCGACGGTGCGCTGGCGTGGAAGCCGCCGACACCGCCGAGTTCGTACTTGGCCGCAGCATCGATGAAGAGGTAAAGGATCGCGTCCACGCGCCCCGTCAGATGCAGGCGAATGCCGCTGTCGATCCGAAGTGATTCGCCCAAGGTGCAATCGAAGACTGGCATTCACGCACTCCCGAAAAAAAGCCGACCCCCGTCGTCCTCAACCTGCAACAGGGGGCGTGCAGGGGTGACGGGGGCCGGCAGGGGGCGCGCGTACTCACGGCGATTCAACGCCGCAGTGAACAGGGGCGTGGGAAGTGTTGAGATGCCAATGTGGAGCCAGTCAGCGCAGTCAGCGCAGTCAGCGGCATGGGAGATATATTCGCCGGGGAACCAGATGCGTACCTCGAACCGGCCGAGGGTGAACCGTCGCAGGGCCTGCAGCGAGAAGAAGTAGGTCCAGACACCGACCGTTTCTGAGAGGGGACGGACGCGCGCACCGCCCAGAAGCAGATGTGTGCCAAGCACCGCGATGGCCTCAATGCCTACCCGCTCACCCTGTCGGCGATGGATCACGATTTGGGTGTTGTCGCCGAGGCGCAGTGCGCACCCGACTTGGCATGTCTCGACCAGCATCCTGCAACCCTCTTTTGCCACTTACGGCAGGAGGAAAGGGTCGCTCTTAACGCCAAAAAAGAAAATTGGGAAAATTACGAGGAGGATGGGACTAGACGCTCAAGCGTCGCGTGGCTCATCATCCAGCTCGTGCAGCAGTCCATTGCTGTAGATGTAAGGCAGCAAGTCAGAGCCGTCGCGCAGGCCAAGCTTATTCAATCCGTTGTATTTATGTGTCGTAACAGTGCTATAGCTGCGCCCTGTGGAGTCCACAATTTCGTTGGCCTTCGCGCCCCGGCAGAAAGCAATGAGCACGGCCCGTTCGCTGTCGGTAAGTGAAGTCCAAGCATGCTTGCCCAAGCCGTCAAGGTTGATGTGGCTATCAATGTAGGCTTGGTCATTCGCGACCGCAGCAAAGGCTTTGACTAACTCGGACGTGGGACTGGTTTTTGCGACATAGCCCAGTGCGCCAGCATCCATGACGGCGCTGGCTAGGAAGGCGCTTTCGTCAGCGGTATAGACGAGCAATCGCAGATTCGGATTGGTTGCCAACAAGGCGCGCACCAACGTGACACGCTTGAGCTGTCCGGGCATCACAAGGTCGAGTATGACAATTCGGGGCGAGTTGGACGGTTGGGCACATACGTCAAGCAATGAGGCACTGGTATGAACTGTCAAAAATCGTGAAGCCACAACGCCAAGTAGATCGGCAAGCATCTGACCGACGGCAAGAGTTACAGACGGGTGGTCGTCAGCGATGATGTGCGTGAATTCAGCAAAATCACGTTCGGGAGAAGTGTTCTGATTCATAGTTGTATATTCGTTTCAACACTGCTGCGCTAAGCTAGTGCGATCCGTTGCGATACTTTCGTTGGCTTCTTGAATAAGCATGAGCTAGTGGTAGGCATGGTTATACTATACATTGCAGCGACGAAGACAAGTGAAAGCCATGAGATAAAGCATAACGAGTGCCGTGATATTCGCCACCTAGTCCGATGAAAATCAAGGCCGTATCAATTTTTTTATTGTGGGCATCTAAATCAAACTATGTCGAATCGCATAGAAAACGCTCCTTTGTCGCTCGTGCAGATCGCTTCTTCGCTTCGCGACAATGTTCTTGAGGCAGCGCTATCTGGATATCGAGAACCAGAGATTGCGCGGTTGCGCGTCTACGGTCTTTTGTTCGCGGCAGCATGGGCACTGCTGTGGTACTTCTTAGGGCCAACAAACATTCCGCGCACGCCTCAGTGGTGGAACTACCCCCAGGCGGTTGCCATATTGCCTCATGTGCTGGTGATGTTGGCGCTCGCCCTCTCATGGTGGTTCGCCATTCAGCGTCGGTGGATTCGATCATCGCATTGGATTGACGCGCTAGGTGCCATCGCAAATATAGTAGGGGTAGCGATTCTACTGAACCGCGCGTTCGATCTGATGATCGCGTTCATCTGCTACTTGCCGATCATCTCAATCACCGTGGGCGCCCGTTTCAATAGACCACTACTTTATGGAACGATTTTCGTTTCGGTCGTCGTTGTCTTGACCGCGCCTTCTGATCCGAACTATTTTGCGATCAGGCCACATTTTGCTCTTTTCGCGGCGACATTGTTGGTGATGATGCCGTTGTCCGTCGTTCGACTTTTGAATATCGTCCGTGCTGTTTCGGAGGTGGCCGTAAGGTCGCGCGATGCACAGTCACAATTCATTGCGACGATGAGCCATGAGCTACGAACGCCACTAAATAGCGTCATCAATAGCGCCGTCCTGATTGATATTGAAAAAATGCCCGACAGCCAGCGGCAGATTGTTGATGCGCTACTCAGCTCCGCAAATGCGCTTCGACATCGCGTCAATGAAGTGCTTGACGTGCGCATGATCGAGGCGGGCTCATTGTCAATTCTCTCCGAGCCATTTCGGATATCATCGCTTCTCAAAACTATTCGAGATATGGCCGAACCGCTGGCACTGGCTAAGAACATCGAGCTTCATGTCGCCTCAGATGATGTGGCCGACTTGGTTTTGCAATCCGATGCGACACGACTTGAACAGGTGATTACAAACCTCGTCACAAACGCGGT
>JAYUIZ010000267.1:0-2588 GCA_043765595.1 Lysobacter sp.
CACTGTCGGCGCTGTCCACAGCCGATCCTGATTCGCTGCGCGAGGCGCATGCCGCCCGCGTGCGTCTGCTCGATGAAGCCGAGTGCTTTTATGCCCTGGCGGAGCGCGGTATGTCGCTTTTACCGGCACCGCCGCGTTGGTCGATCCGCGCAGCGTCGCGGATGTATCGCGACATCGGCCGACGCGTGCGCGTATTGGGTGCCGGGCGCGCGGCCGAACGCGCGGTCGTCGGCCGCTGGCGCAAGTCGGCCTTGCTGATCGCGGGCGCGGGTGGCCGCGCGCCGCAGTTCGCGTGCCCCGCGCCGTCGTCGCTGCCGGCAGCGCTGCTCGAGGAACTCGAACGTCTGGACGTGCCGTGACTTCGCCATCGATCGCGGTCATCGGCGGCGGGCTGGCAGGGCTGAGTCTTGCACTGCAGTTGCAGGCTCAGCCGTCTTTCCAGGGCCGGCTCACGATCCTCGAAGCCCGAAACGCGTATACCGACGATCGCCGCTGGTCGTTCTGGCCGGTGCTCGCGCATCCGTTCTCGACGCTGCCGCTGCAACGCTATCCGCAACTGCGCGTGGCAGCGCGCGGCCGCGAGGTGCTGTTCGATTGCAGCGACATGCCTTACGTCTGTTTCGCCTCCGGCGATCTATATGCGGAAGCGCAGCGCCGCCTGGCCGGAGATCCGCGATTCCAGCTGCGCATGGATACGGTCGTCATCGGCGTCGATGACGGCGAAGCGCATGCCGTGGTGCGCACTGCAAATGGCCAGCTGCGATGCGATCGGGTCTTCGACGGGCGTCTGCCGCGGTTGGAGCCGGAATTTCTGCAGTGGTTCGTCGGCGGTGAGATCGAGCTGCTGCCCGGGGCAGCAATGCCGCTGCCGGTGCTGATGGACTTCGATGTCCCCCGCTGCGACGGCGACGACCGCGAGGACGCCATCGTTTTCGGCTACGCGCTGCCGCAGCGCGGCAATACGATGCTCGTGCAGCTCACGTATTTCCTGCCTCGCGGCACGCGACCGCCTCCCGATGCCTGGTTGCGTTGGCAGCGTTATACGGATGCGCGTCTAGGGTTGGATTCCGGACGGCTGATGCGCGCGGAATCCGGGGCCATTCCGATGCAGCCGATGCGTCCGGTATTCGACGCAGGATCGCGCGTGCAGCCGTTCGGCGCCGCGGCTGGCTGGATTCGCGCGGCGACCGGCTATGGCTTCGTCGACACCCAGCGCGCCTGCTTCCGTCTGGCCCAAGCCTTGGCGCGCGCGCCGTATGCGCCGGTGGAGATGCGTGCCCGGGCCCGGGTCGACGATGCGATGGATGCGGTGCTGTTGGAGGCCATGCGCCGGCATCCCCAGCGAGTGGGCGGATGGTTTTTGCGGCTGTTCGAGCGTTGTCCGTCGGTGCGCCTGATTCGTTTCCTTTCTGGTATCGCCACGGCGGGGGACCGCCTGGCGGTGATGGCTGCGCTGCCGCCGCAGCCGTTTCTCGCCGCGGCCCTGGGCCGCCGTTGGCGCAGCGGGGCATGAATCGACATGAAGCTCTGAGGTATGGCTTTGGCGCAGTCGCCTGCCTGCTGCTGTGGGCGATCGGGCGCGATGTGCTTGATATCGCATCGCTGCTCGCCATCGCGCTGATCGGCACCCCGCACGGCGCTGCGGACAGTCTGCGCCTGCGTGCGCTGGCGACTGCCGCCGATGGCACGGTGCGTTGGCTGCTGTTCTTGGCCTGCAACGCGCTATACCTTGCTGTCGCAGTTGCCGTCTGGTGGTTGTTTCTGCACTGGCCGGCGCCGGCGTTGCCAGGCTTCGTGCTGATTTCGCTGCTGCACTTCGGCGCGACCGACGCAATGGCCGAGTGGCGTCGTGTGGCGTCGGAAGTCTCTGTGTCGATGCCGCGTCCGCAGGCGCAGAAGAGGGTCATGCGCACTGCGGCAATGAGCGCGGTGGTCGCGATCGCCGGGCCTTTCGTGGTCTGGCAGACCGATGTGCAGACCTATCTGCGCTGGCTTGGTCTGACCGCCAGCGAGGCGGCGCGCTTTCCGGCTTTGAACGCAGCGTTGACGGTTGCGTTGGCGATGATGGTGTCGGCGACCGCAATGATCGGCGTCCGTCGCCGGTCACTGAACGAATGGCGGCTGCCCACGGCCGTCTGGATCGCCGGACCCTCATTGTTGTTACCGCCAGCGGCTGGATTCGCGCTGTATTTCTGCGCTGTGCACGCCTCGCGGCATTGGGCTCAACTGCGCATCGATCAAACCGAATTACCGCTGCGGCCGGTGATCGCCACAATGCTGGCGACGGTCGCGATCGCGCTGGCGCTGCTCTGGCGGCACCAGGATGCTGCGTTCGCGCCGAGGCTGGTGCAGGTGGTGATCGTCGGCCTTGCGGCGTTGACGGTGCCGCACATGCTGCTCGACGCTGTCGGGCGTTATCGGCAGATGCCCCAGCATGCGCGGTGAAGATCCGTCACCGAGGTGGGCGGGCCAAATCTGCAGCCGGCTTCGATGGGCGTGTCGTCGAGGATCCGGCAGGACAGTGCCGTAGGGCATCGGCGTTGTCCGATCCCTGTCCTCATCCGGAGCGCATGGCAGCGCTTGTATTC
>JAYUIZ010000268.1:0-2587 GCA_043765595.1 Lysobacter sp.
CATCTGCAACGGCCGATCTTCGCCCACGTGCCGCGCTGGACCACCTCGCAGCGCGCGCTGGGCCTGTTCTCGGCCGAGATGCGCGCGCAAATCGAAACAAGCCACGGCGGCTTCAACGCGCTTGATGCATTCGAGGCGACGCTGCCTGCGAAGATCCACGACTGGAGCCCGCTTGCGCGCGATCAGTACGTCGAAGCCAAATCGCTGCTCGCGGGTTATCTGCTGTCGTCCCAAGGCGACCGGGTGGCGATGGCGAACTCGATCGAAGGCCGGTTTCCGTTCCTCGATCATCGCGTGATCGAATTCGCCAATCGGCTGCCGCCCAGCTACAAGATCCGCGGCATGACCGAAAAATACCTGCTGCGTCGCGCGCTCGCGGATCTGCTGCCAGACGAGATCGTCAACCGCACCAAGCAGCCATATCGCGCGCCCGACAGCGGCAGTTTCTTCTTCGACGGCCAGCCGCTGGATTATGTGGCCGATCTGATGAGCGAGGAGCGCATCCGCGCCGCCGGTTATTTCGACGCCCAGGCCGTAGGCCGTCTGTTCGACAAATGCCGCGCCGGCCGCGCTTCGGGCTTCGCCGACAACCAGGCCTTCGTCGGCGTGCTCTCGACGATGCTGATCGACCGCTCCTTGCGTGTCGACACGGATGTTGCGACCGGCGCCAATGCGCTTCCCGCGCGCTGACGCGCGACCGACCTCAATCATATCGACCGGAACACCGCGCACCATGCATTGGCGAATCAAGGGCGTCCTGCAGAAAGCACTCGGCGCATTGCCCCAAGGCGAGGCATTGCACTACGGTCTGCAGCGACGTTTCGGCGGCATGCGCAATCCGCGCCGCGAAATCATGCTGAAAATCGAAGACTGGGACGGCATGCTGCGACAGTTGCACGCCGCCGGCATCGGCATCCGCGGCGCGCGCCTGCTCGAAATCGGCAGCGGCTGGTATCCGGCGCTGCCGCTGGCCTGCTATCTCGGCGGCGCCGCCCGCGTGCATACCTGCGATCTCAACCGGCTGCTGAAACCGGAGCTGATGCGCCTGTGCATCAGCATGCTGGGCGATGAATTGCCACGGATCGGCGCGATGAGCCATGCCGATCCCGCCGAAATACAGAGGCGCTACCGGCATCTGCTGTCGGCCGCCGATGCCAGCGACCCGGCGGAACTCAGCGAGGGCGTCATCGATTACCGCGCGCCCGCCGACGCCGCCGATCCGGGGCTGGACGAGGGCTCGGTCGACATCGTGTTTTCCAATAGCGTGCTGGAGCATGTGCCGCCGGACGCGATCGATCGCATCCATCGCAGCACGCTGCGGCTGCTGCGTCCCGGCGGCGTGGCCTTCCATTCGGTGAACTGCGGCGACCATTACGCTTATGCCGACCCGAAGATCCATCAGCTGCACTATCTGCAGTTTTCCGACCGCGAATGGGCGTTCTGGAACAACTGTTTCCTGTATCAGAACCGTTTGCGCGCGCATCAGCTGGTCGAGGCCGCGCGCGACGCCGGCTTCGAGATCATCCTCGACACGTCGCACGCGCGGCCGCAGCGGCTGGAGCAACTGGGGGCGATGACCGTCGCACCGGAGTTCGCTCGATTCACGCCGGAGCAGCTGTGCATCACGACGGTGGATTTCCTCGGACGAAAATCATCGGGATAGGTGCGGCTTGGGTTTGGTGTTTTGGTGTGATTTCAACGGCAAGAGCAAATCCCCCCTTCCCCCCTTTTTCAAAGGGGGATAGCTGCGGGCATTCTCGCGCATCCAGCGTCGTGGAACATTGCACTACTCGCATACGACACGAACATCGCACTACTCGCATACGATACGAAAATCGCACTACTCTCATAAAACTCGACCATCGCACTAGCCGGACACAAGATGCGACTCGCATAAGCAGCTTGCCCCCTTTGGAAAAGGGGGCTACGGGGGATTTGCTTCTTGGTGGGAGACGCAATACAGCCAAACACGCTTCGGCGCCGGCAGACCCAGCGCTAGTGTAATGCTTCAAAAATGGCGAACACTTTTTTGCAGCTTCGCGACTTGCGTCGCTCCTACAAAGAGCCGGTCGCCTGTTGTGGGAGCGACGCAAGTCGCGAACATGTGTGGCATTGAAAATGGTTCAAACAGGGTGAAGCACTACACTAGCAACGGACAAACATCGCAGGCGTCAATTGCCTGCCTGACGCGGCTGTATCCGCAACAACTTGCCGTTCTGCTCGTCCACCAGCACATAGATCACGCCGTCCGCTCCCTCGCGCACGTCGCGGATGCGTTCGGCCCGATCGGTCAACAGGCGTTCCTCGTGGACGATGCGGTCGCCGTCGAGTTCCAGGCGGATCAATGCGCTCTTCGCCAACGCACCCACGAACAGATTGCCTTTCCATTCCGGAAACGCCTTGCCGCTGTAGAACAGCATGCCGCTGAGCGCTGGTGACACGTCCCAGACGTGATGCGGCGGCTCCATGCCATCGGCAGACTTGCCAACCGCGCCTTTCACCGGCGCGCCGCTGTAGTCGACACCGTGGGTGATCACCGGCCAGCCGTAATTGCGGCCCGCTTCGGGGATATTGAGTTCGTCGCCGC
>JAYUIZ010000269.1:0-7434 GCA_043765595.1 Lysobacter sp.
CCCATACTGCCCACCGACGGTGCAATATACTGGTTCTCTAGATTGAGGCACAACGATCACCCGCTGTCTGTATCACCCGGATCCAGAAATCCACCGGACTGGCGCACCCAGAGATGACGATACAGACCGTTGGCAGCGAGGAGTTGCGCGTGGGTGCCTTGTTCGATGATCCGACCGCCGTCCATCACTACTAGGCGGTCCATTGCGGCGATGGTGGACAACCGATGGGCAATGGCGATGACGGTCTTGCCTTTCATCAGCCGGTACAGGTTTTCCTGAATCGCAGCTTCGACCTCCGAGTCCAATGCCGAGGTGGCTTCGTCCAGCACCAGGATCGGCGCATTTTTCAGAAGTACCCGTGCGATCGCGATGCGCTGGCGCTGGCCGCCAGACAGTTTCACGCCGCGTTCGCCAACGTGGGCGTCATAGCCGCGGCGTCCCTCGGCGTCGACCAAGGCCTGGATGAAATCGTGCGCGGCAGCGCGCTGCGCCGCGTCGAGCATGTCCGCATCGCTGGCGTCTGGGCGTCCGTACAGGATGTTGTCGCGTATGGAGCGGTGGAGTAACGAGGTGTCCTGAGTAACCACGCCGATTTGCGCGCGAAGGCTGTCTTGACGGATTGCGGTGATGTCGATGTTGTCGATCCGGATCGCGCCATCCTCGGTGTCGTGGAAGCGCAACAGCAGATTGACCAGGGTCGATTTTCCTGCGCCGGAGCGGCCGACCACACCGATCTTCTCGCCCAGGCGCACGTGCAGATTAAAATGTTCGATCACGCCGCTGCCCTTGCCGTAATGGAAGGTTACATCATCGAAACGGAGCTCGCCCTGCATGTGTGACAGTGGCGGCGCGCCGGGGGCATCGTCAACCGTCGGCGGCAGCGAGATTGAGCTGATACCATCCTTCACCGTGCCGATGTTCTCGAACAGCGCAGTCAGTTCCCACATCACCCACTGCGACATGCCCATCATGCGCAACACCAACGCAATCGCGACCGCGATCGCGCCAGTACTGATCGCGCTCTGGTGCCACAGCCACAGCCCGAGTGCTGACACCGAGAACAAGAGCAGCATATTGAGGGTGTCGTTAACGACGTTGATTACAGTAATCAGTCGCATCTGGTGATGGACCGAACCCAGGAAGCTGTCCATTCCGTCGCGCGCATAGGCCTGTTCGCGTTCGGAATGCGAGAACAGTTTGACCGTGGCGATATTGGTGTAGCTGTCGACGATACGGCCGGTCATCATCGAGCGGGCATCGGCCTGTGCGCTGGAAACCGTCTCCATTCGCGGCAGGAAATAGCGCATCAGCAGACTGTAGCCCACGATCCATCCAGCAAACGGCAGCATCAGTCGCCAATCCGCGCTGGCGGCGATCAGCACAGCACCGGTGAAAGACACCAGCGCGTAGTTGCCGACATCCAGCAACTTGATCACGGTCTCGCGCACAGCCAGTGAGGTCTGCATCAATTTGGTGGCGATGCGGCCGGCGAATTCATCCTGGAAGTAGCGCATCGACTGGCGCAGCAGATAGCGATGCATATTCCAGCGGATTCGCATCGGTAAATTACCGAGCAGGGCTTGATCGGTGACGAGGCTCGACAGAAGGCTGCAGGCAGGTATGAACACCAGCACCAGTGCCGCCATCCATGCCAGCCGCGTACCTTCAGCGGCGAAGAAGGTCTGTGGCGTGTGTTCGCCCAGACGGTCAATCAGTGCGCTCACATAGGCATAGAGGGCAATTTCGGACAATGCCATGGCGGTGCTTAGCACGGCCATCAGCAACAGCCATCCCTCCGCGCCGCGTGTGTAGTGGCGGCAGAACGCTACCAGCGTGCGTGGCGGTTGTGTAGGTAGATCAACGGGAAACGGGTCGAGTCGGTTTTCGAACCAGCGGAACATCGCGGCTGTCTTCAGTTGTGGGGTCTTTGGCGTCCGCCCACAGCATGCGATGCGGGCAGTGCGAACGCGCTTAGGCTAGCACGGCATCCACATCGCGTATTCTTGACGCCTAAACGGACGCGCTTGGACCGCGCTTGGCATGTCGGCGGTGTGCATCGGCAAGACGTGCTGCATTTGAATATGGCTCCCACCACAACCAATTAACCTAAACCGAATGACTTACCAGCCGCTGATGTGCGCGGCCAGTTCAACCGCCTACCGCGTTGGCCAGGATCGGGGATGAATCGCTTCGGCCTGATACAGCCCGTTGATCGTCTGAGCCAATGCATTGTCATACGAATCGCCCACGCTGCCCACCGACGGTGCGATCTTCGCCTCCGCCAAGCGCTCACTGTAACGGATCGACACGTATTGCACGCCGCGGTCGCTGTAATTGATCAGTGACTGCTCTGGCGGCCGGCGCTCATGCAAGGCTTGTTCCAATGCGTCCAGCACAAAGTACGTCTGCATCGAACCCGATACCCGCTAACCCACGATCCTGCGCGTGAACACGTCAATCACGTCAATCCCGCACGTTGGCCTTGATCGCGTTCAGCCTGCCGCATTCAGCTGCGCAAGGTCTCGCCGGTACAGCCGATCTTGGCCGCGATCGAACGGATCGCCGCCCACTGCGAAGTGGTGCTCGTTCTAATGCGTGAGCACCATCCAAACTTAGCGCTCACACACTTTCGCGGAATACGTCGTCTGCATGGTCATTGCTCCATCCTCTCAAGAGTTGGAGCCTGCGGGAAAGACGGGACGGTTCACATGCTTGAAATCAAAGCTCTTAATTCATACGATTTGCATCATTCTTAAAATTGCATTAGCTTGAACGTTGAAATTGCAGGCGCATTGTGCGCAGCACGTGCGTGTTGCGATACTACTGAATCAATGAAATGTATTCTCGTCTCGTTAAAAAACAAGGACTATAGATGGATAAGCTCGAAATCGCCAATACCGTCAAAACTGTACTCGCCAATAATCCTTATGGCGTAATCAATTTCAAGGACCGCGAAGTCATCGTTTTGCCCACTGTTTGCTCTGTCGATTGCTCAACGCCTTTTCTTGCCGAACAGATGTCAGAAGTCGCCGGCAGAATCGCTACAAAAATCGGTGGGTGCAAAGCACTGGAAATGGGCGCTGGTAGCGGTGCTGCCATTCTCACTGTTGCCCAGGTGCCAGGCGTCGCAGCCACCGCTACCGATATCAACCCGATGTCGGCAATCTGCGTGCAGGCCAATGCGCTGTGGTGGCAAGTTCCGTGCAAGGCTTATCACGGCAACCTATTCGAAGCGATACCCGATGGCGAACGATTCGATCTTATTTTCTGGAACACACCCTTCATTTCCACCGACCCAGGCGGAGTAGAAGACGCCCAATTCCGAGCAGAGTTTGATATCGACTATGCGTTCCAACGAGAGTTTCTGGATCGCGTGCGTGATTTTCTAACCGAAGACGGCGAGATTTATCTGTGCGTAGATGCTGAGATGAGTGATATGGAGGTACTCAATCGACTTTATGAGGAAAATGGTTTCGATGTCGAAATTTGGAGCAAGAATCAGGAGGATTGCTACGGTTTGGTTTTGAATTTTCTGATTCTCAAACTTCAGCCTCAAACCAAATCAATCAAATCATAAATAGGGTACTCACAAAACAATACGCTACACCCATCTAAATTACCGATAGGATCGGGATGGGTCACCCCTTCAGGCTTCAATCCGAGCATGAAGACGTGCTCACTTAGATGATCAATGACTTTGCTTCAAAATAACGTGCTTTCAACTTGTGATTCCCCGCGGCTTGCCGCGGGGAATCACAAGTTGAAAAACGGATGGGCGCCTGCGGTCTGTACGGCACGACTGAGCATGAGCATGCGCGATTGATGGGCACGGGCATTGCGAATAGCACGCATACTGGCAGGCTGCTTTGTGCTGTGGTGATCTTTCGCAACTCCACTTTAGCACTCGGCACCGGCCCGCTTTTTTAGCTCAAAATCATATATTTGGCGCTAAGTAATTGCCATTCGGCGCAGTGTATTTTTTGTAATCATTCACTCAGTGATCTGCCCCTACAATGGGGCTCTTTCCTCCACCGGCTGCCGGATATGCTGCTTGCGCCGGACGTTTTGACCGGCACACCGGGCAAACCCACCGGCTTGCCAAGTAAACCCAGTGGCTTGCCGAGCAAAACGCATCAAGCCTGGAGCTTTTTACCCAGCCACTGCTCAACCATTTGCCCAGCGCGCGGGGCGTTTTGCTGGGCGGCTGAGGCAAATAGGTGCGAATGCCGAGCGATTTTCCCGGCGCTTGAATCGAATAGGCCCGGCGGCCCGAGCAATTAGGCCGGCGGGTGACGCTCGCGGCGCGGCGGGTGACGCGCCCTACCCCACACGTCGCGCCAAGGACGCCCAAACCCCGGGCTGCCCTGCGACCGAGAACCCGGCTGCAGGGTCGTGGGCCGGCCTTCGGGCCTCAGGCTGAGGGCGCCGTCTCGCTCTTGGCCGGCGAACGGCTGAACCGCGCCGACAGCTCCTTGCGCAGCGCCTCCAGGCCCTGGTTCTTGCCCGAGATCTTCAGCAAAGCGTACCCCTCCAGCGACGCCACCATCACATCACTGCCCAGGGCTGCATCGGTGTCCTCGGCGCGCTCCACCAGACGCTGCAAGCGCGCCATACGCGGGCGCAGCACATCCACCGCCGCCATGTCCGCCTACGCTTCGGCCAGACTCAGGCTGGGCGGAATCACCTGCGGGTTCTGCGCCAGCACGTTCAGGGTTTGGTGGCAAAACTCCTCAGACTTCGGCCCCATCTTGTTTGGCTCATCGCGGAATTGTGTGGGTGCTTTTGATGCCGATGATCCGCATCAGGCTTTGGAAACAAGCTCTCTCCTGGCATGCTCGGTATCGCGCATGCTGTCCTGATTTCCGGACGTGGTGCTCTGCATGAAAACAGGCCGTAGCCTGCGCGAGCTGTTCAGCTTCCCCGGCTTCGTCGCTGCGGCGACGCTCAAGGGGGTCTTTGGCGATCCGAAGGAGCGGACCGTGACCCTGCGACGCCGAAAAAAACCGCCGTGTGTTCCCACTGCGGCCACCGCAGCGCCCGCCGCTACGACAAGCGCCTGTAGCGTGCTCGCGACCTGTCGGTGGCGGGTTGGCGCCTGCATGTGGAGTTCGAGCGTTGGCGGGTCGACTGCCCGGGTTGCGGCGGCGTGCACGTAGAGAAGCTGGACTGGCTGGCGAAGAATCCGCGCTACACCGAGCGCTTCGCCCTGCACGTGGGCAACCTGTGTCGGAGCATGACCAACAAGGCCGTGGCCGAGTTGGAACGCCTGCACGACAGCACGGTCAAGGACTTGTCCAAGCTGTACATGGCCGAGCAGGTACGCCGCGCCGGAGCGCCGGCACCACGCGCGATCGGCATCGACGAGATCGCGATCCACAAAGGTCACGACTACCGCGTGGTGGTCAGCGATCTGGAGCGTGGCCGACCGATCTGGTTCGGCGGCAGCGGCCGCACCGAGGCGGACATCGACTTGTTTTTCGCCGAAATCGGACCGGAAAAGAGCGCAAAGATCGAGGTGGCGGTGATGGACATGTGGCGGCCGTTCCGCAACTCGGTCGGCAAGCACGCGCCCAATGCCGACATCGTGTTCGACAAGTTCCACATCATGCGCCACCTGTCCGATGCGCTGGATCAGGTGCGGCGGGATGAATACAAACGACTGCAGGGCAAGGATCGCAGTTACATCAAAGGCCAGCGCTACACGCTGCTGAGTCACCAGGAGAACCTGACCCTGGACGGCCGCAAGTCGCTCAAGAAACTACTGGCGGCCAACAAGCGCCTGAACACGGCGTACGTGCTGAAAGAAGCCTTCGGCCAGCTGTGGAGCTATCGCAGTGAACGCGGTGCGCGAGCGTTCTTCGAACGCTGGAAGCAGAGCCTGCGCTGGCAACGGCTGGCCCCATACGAAAAGTTCGCGCAGATGATCGAACGACACTGGGACGGTATCGCCACGTACTGCAAACCCCAGAACAAGGTCAGCCTTGGCTTGGTGGAAGGGCTGAACAACAAGATTCGGGTGATCCAGCGCTGCGCCTACGGCTACCGCGATGAGGACTACCTGAGGCTCAAGATCATCGCCAGCTTCCTGCCACCGCTACTCGAAAACGCCAAATTGCACCCACACCAATCCGCGAAGAGCCATGCCAATAAACTATGCTATGGGTACTGCAAACTTTTTCATGGCACCTAACGCCTGAGTTAAGGCGCCCCGTGGCGGGGCGGCGACAGCGTGCAAGCGTAGCGCAAAGCACACTGTTGACGCCACGATGCGGGACTGTTGACGCCACGATGCGGGGTCGGCTTGAACGAATTGTTAGACCAATGTGTCAGATTATGGTCCGCTAGAATATATCGCGCGGATGACTGAAGAATGCCCACCGTATTTGATGAATACATCAACTGATGCGGTCACTCCTAACAGGCTGCTGAAATACCCACCGCTATAGAGCGCTCTGCCTTCACTTAGCGGCTTGAATTCATGCATTCCCAGCAGCTAAAGCAAAAGTGATTATTTTTCAGCCAAAAACTATCGCTTTTCGAACGAATTCTTCCGCCTTTCCACCATTTACCCGCTTTGAAGGCGCAACTTCCCTGGCGTTCGCATCCTGGTCAGGTTGTAAGCCGCCATCGTCAGCATCAGCACCTGATCCACTTTCTTCAATCCACGCACCATCACCTGTCGCAAACCGCCCACCAGCTTGCCCCAGCCAAACGGCTGCTCTACACGCTTGCGCTTCTGCTGCGAGATCGAATAACCAACACTTGCAGCCACACTGTCCGGAACCGCAGAGCGGCGACCGGTGGTGTTCTGCGCAATATGCGGGCTGACCTTCAGCTCTGTGAGTGCATCCACAAATTCCTGCGCGTCATAGCCCTTGTCCGCGCCCAACGTCAGCTGCGCATCATCTGCTGCCGCCTGCAGCGCATCACCGATCATCGCCTTCGCCGCTTCACGCTCCGCATGTCCATCCGCTTGCGTCACCATTCCGCTCACCACCAGACCGTTGCGGTTCTCGATCAGAATATGGCCCATGTAGCGCAACTCGCTGGAGGTCTTTCCCTTGCGATACAAACGAGCATCCGGGTCCGTCCTCGATGCGTGTGTCTCATTGCTGCGTGATGTCCCACGGAAATCACCGTCTTGGTCATCGCTGCGGTCCTTGCGAACGAAGCTCTTATGGCCAGCCCACGCTTGAATCAAAGTGCCGTCCACACTGAAATGCTCTTCCGACAGCCACCGGTTCCGTTCCGCAATCGCCAGCACCTCATTGAAGAACGCGACCACCGCATCGTGCTTGATCAGACGTTCACGATTCTTCGAAAACACCGTCGGCACCCAGACTTCAGCATCCATCGGCAGACCCACAAACCAGCGATACAGCATGTTGTATTGAATCTGCTCCATCAGCATCCGCTCGGAACGCACACTGTGAA
>JAYUIZ010000270.1:0-2583 GCA_043765595.1 Lysobacter sp.
ACGGCTTCCATCGCCATCGCGCCGAACAGATACGGGATCAAACCGCCGATCAGCAGGCCGATGATGACCTTGTGATCGGACAGATCGAACGCGAACGTCACGCCCGGATTGGCGGCCTGCAGGTTGTGGGTGTAATCGGCGAACAGCACCAGCGCGGCCAGCGCGGCGGAGCCGATCGCATAGCCCTTGGTGACGGCCTTGGTGGTGTTGCCCACGGCGTCCAGCGGATCGGTCACGGCGCGGACTTCCGGCGGAAGTTCGGCCATTTCGGCGATACCGCCGGCGTTGTCGGTGATCGGGCCGTAAGCGTCCAGCGCCACGATCATGCCGGCCATCGACAGCATGGCGGTGGCGGCGATCGCGATGCCGTACAGGCCGCCGTGCAGATGTGCGGCCCAGATCGCGCCGCATACCGCGATAACCGGCAGCGCGGTGGATTTCATCGAAACGCCAAGCCCGGCGATGATGTTGGTGCCGTGGCCGGTGGTGGACGCCGCGGCGACGTGCTGCACCGGTTTGAACTGGGTGCCGGTGTAGTACTCGGTGATCCACACGATCACGCCGGTCAGCACCAGACCGATCAGGGCGCAGATGTACAGATTCATCGCGCCGTGGCTGTTGTCGGCCATCAGCTGGGTAGTGATCGGATAGAACGCGATGGCAGCCAGCACGCCGGAAACGATCACACCCTTGTACAGCGCGCCCATGATCGAGCCGCCCTCCTTTACCTTGACGAAGAACGCGCCGATGATCGAGGCGATGATCGACACGCCACCCAGCACCAGCGGGTACAGCACGGCGTTCTTGCCGGCTTCGGCCATCATCATGCCGCCCAGCAGCATGGTCGCGATGACCGTCACTGCGTAGGTCTCGAACAGATCGGCCGCCATACCGGCGCAGTCGCCGACGTTATCGCCGACGTTGTCGGCGATCACCGCCGGATTGCGCGGGTCATCCTCGGGGATGCCGGCTTCGACCTTGCCCACCAGGTCCGCGCCGACGTCCGCGCCCTTGGTGAAGATGCCGCCGCCGAGACGCGCGAAGATCGAGATCAGCGACGAACCGAAAGCCAGACCGACCAGCGCGTGCAGCGCCGCTTCGCCGGTGATGCCCATGTATTCGGTCAGGATCACGTAATAACCGGCCACGCCCAGCAGGCCCAGACCCACCACCAGCATGCCGGTGATTGCGCCGCCCCTGAAGGCCACGTCCATCGCCGGGCCGATACCTCTGCGTGCGGCCTCGGCAGTGCGGACGTTGGCGCGCACCGACACGTTCATGCCGATGTAGCCAGCCGCGCCGGAGAGCACCGCGCCGATGAGGAAGCCGATCGCGGTCGGCCAGTTCAGGAAAATGCCGACCAACACGAACAGCACCGCCCCAACCGCACCAATCGTGGCGTACTGACGGTTGAGGTAAGCGTGGGCACCTTCCTGGATGGCGCCGGCGATCTCCTGCATGCGGGCGTTGCCGGCAGGCTGTCGATTGATCCAGCGCGCCGAAATGATCCCGTACAGGATCGCTACGACCGCGCAGGCCAGCGCGATCATCAGTCCATATTGCTCAAGCATGAAACCCTCCCCAGAGTCGTAAAGTGTGACAACGGTAGATAGCGCGCGGGAAAAACTTGGCAGTCACGCAGCCTGCCGTGAACGGCTCGGCCACATGCAACCGCCCGACTATCGCATAGCCGCCGCCTCCGTTGGAACCTGATCTTTAGTGGGTGATGGTGGTCTGGATGACGCGCCACGACCGGCGTCACGGATGCTGCGCCGCAGCATTCCCGGCCCCGCTGTGCGGCCCGGGTTCAGCCGCTGCGGGGCAGGGTGGCCCCCGCTGGTCAACGTTCCGATCCGTTCAAGCGTGCGACGGCCATGACCTGTCGATCTCGTTTCGAGATCTGGCTTCGCGGCCGATGCGCCTGGATCCAACTGTGTGGGGAAGTCCGTATGCGTCCCTGGTGTCTTGCGATCTTCCTGCCGATGTCACTTCTTTCCTCTGGTACGACAGCGGGCGCTGCCGGCCCGCAGGCCGAGATCCAGCGCGAGCCCTTCCCCGCGCAGACGCCCGGGCAGGTCCACACCATCCGCATCATTCCGGAAACCTGCGCCTATCTGCGCGGCGGTTTCGTTGCCGACGCCGCCACGCCTTACCGCTACGGCGCCGCATCCACCGGCAAACGCTGCCAGCCGCGCGCGCGGCTGGTCGATCCGGTCAAGGCCAAGCCGTCGGCCGAGAGCGGCTGGATCCTCAACGACCTGATCCGCATTCCCAACGCCGCCTGCCCGGCGCAGCAGGCGGTGATCCGGGTGTGGCGCAAACCCGCGAACAACGTCCCGCCACCCGTCGATGCCCAGGGCCGCCCGCGGATCTATCTGCAAGACGCCAAGCGTCAGGCCGCGGCCGGCAAGATCGCGCCGCTGACGCAGTACACGGCGGTGCTGACGATGGAAGGCAAATGCTGATGCCGGCTGCGCTCACGCCGCGTTTTGACGTGTACCGAAGATTGGCGATAGGGCGAAGGGATAGGGCGAACGGTCGAATATCGCTCGAAACATCCCAGATGAATTCTTCCGTCGTCCC
>JAYUIZ010000271.1:0-2581 GCA_043765595.1 Lysobacter sp.
CTCGGTAGGCCTCGATCAGCGAGTCGCAGAATTCCAGCGGATGCGAGGTGGTGAAGCGGATGCGTTCCAGTCCATCGATCTCGGCGATGGTGCGGATCAGCAGGCCGAGGTCGGCAATCTCACTGTCGCCTTCGCTTCCGACAGACGCGATGGGACCGCGGTAAGCGTTGACGTTCTGGCCGAGCAGGTTGACTTCGCGCACGCCCTGGGCGGCGAGCTGGGCCACTTCGACCAGCACGTCTTCGAAAGGACGGCTGACCTCTTCGCCGCGGGTGTAGGGCACCACGCAGAAGCTGCAGTATTTCGAGCAACCCTCCATGATTGAGACGAAGGCTGTGGGGCCGTCTGCGCGGGGCTCGGGCAGGCGGTCGAATTTTTCGATCTCCGGGAAACTGATGTCGACCTGCGGCAGTCCGGTCTCGCGCTTGGCGCGCAGCAGGTCGGGCAGGCGGTGCAGGGTCTGCGGACCGAACACCAAGTCGACGTAGGGCGCGCGCTTCAGGATGGCCGCACCTTCCTGGCTAGCGACGCAGCCGCCAACGCCGATCACCACCGGCCGGTCGCCGCCCTTGAGCTTGCGCCAGCGACCGAGCTGGCTGAACACCTTCTCCTGTGCTTTTTCGCGGATCGAGCAGGTATTGATCAGGATCACGTCGGCTTCTTCGACGTTTGCCGTCATCACCATGCCTTCCTCGACACCCAGAACTTCCGCCATCTTGGCCGAGTCGTACTCGTTCATCTGGCAGCCATGGGTTTCGATGAACAGCTTTTTGGGCGTGGGCGCCGTGGAAGCGATTTGGGCGGGCGTATGGATGCTGGGAGCGAGGGCTTCGGTCATGATCGTGTCCGGGGCGCGGCGGTGATTCCGGGCCGGAAGAGGGCGGAAAGGGCTGCTAGTGTAAGCCGGGGCGGTCTCTGGCGGCCTGCAGCGTCCTCGAGTGACGGCCGTAGCCGTTTGACAATCAAACACTTGGCAAACCTTTCGAATCCGGAGACACTCCCGCGCATGACCGGGGCCAAAGCAATTGCGGGATTGGGACTGCTGCTGGCGGCAACGCTGGCTTGGCCGGCGCATGCCGGCACGGTCTATCGCTGCGAAAGCCCGGACGGCAGCCGCACCTACGCCAGCAAACGGGTGAAGGGCGCCAAGTGCAGCGTGGTCAGCAGCTACACCCCGTCGGCCGCCGCCGTGCGCAGCGCCCCTTCGACCGCGACCACCACGCGCTCCGCCAGCGAATTCACCACCGGCGCACCCGCGACCATGGCATCGATGGCTGCTGCGACCGCTCCGCCGACCTCGCCAGGCATCGCCACCGAAGCGCCGTCGCTGCCCATGCAGCTCGCGCCGGCACCGCCGCGCCAGGGCGCCACCCGTCGCGTCGAGGGGGAGGTCTATTCCTATATCAAGGATGGCGTGCGCCACTACACCAGCAAGCAGCCCAAGGGTGTGGCGGGTGCGACCGCTGTTCGTTCGATCCGCTATAGCTTTGTCGAGACCTGCTATGCCTGCGCGCCGCTGCCGGGCGTCAATTTCGGCACGCTGCGCCTCAATATGGTGTCCTACGCGGTTGAGATCCGCACCGCCGCCGCGCGGCACGGCGTGGACGAGTCTATTGTCCGCGCGATCATCCATGCCGAATCGTCCTTCAACCCGAACGCGCGATCGCGGGTTGGAGCGCAGGGGCTAATGCAATTGATGCCGCCCACCGCGCGCCGGTTCGGCGTGAGTAATTCCTACGACCCGGTGCAGAACATCGGCGGCGGGGTGCAGTACCTCGCCTGGCTGTTGAAGCGTTACAACGGCGATCTGACCCTCGCTGCCGCCGGCTACAACGCTGGGGAAGGCGCCGTAGACAGGTACAAGGGGGTGCCGCCCTACAGCGAAACCCGGCGCTATGTCGAACGGGTCCGGGTCCTCGCTGAACGCTATCGCGGCCTGCTTGCCGGCCAAGGCTGACGTCTACGGCAGCTCGGCTGAGGGCGGCGCAACCGCCCGAGTCGCGCTGAAGACCACACGAAAAGCCCGGTTCAAAGCCTTTCCAGACCTTTTAGGTCCCGTCGGCACCGTCATTCCGGGGATGTAGGGAGCAGTAAAGATTGTCGGCCGATTCAGCGTTCCGTTACACTTCGCCGTCTTTGCCGGCCCGCTTCGTTGATGAAGCAGGCCGACAGTCCAAATGTAGCCTACGTTTTGCGGAGTGCAGGATGGCAACAAAAGTCGAAAGCGGGTCGGATCACCCTCAGGGTGACGGCGCGCAACCGGTTGACGCGGGTCGTCGTCGCTTCCTGACCGTGTCCACCGCCGTGGTGGGTGCTGTGGGCGTTGCCGGTGCATCAGTCCCGTTCATTAAATCCTGGATGCCCAGCGCCCGCGCCAAACTGGCCGGTGCCCCGGTCACTGCCGACATCAGTGGCCTGGTCGAAGGTCAGCGACTGATGTTCGAGTGGCGTGGCCAGCCGATCTGGATCGTCAAGCGCTCGAAGGCGGTCTTAGATGCGCTGCCCAAGCTGGACGGCAACCTCCGCGATCCCAAATCCGAGAACCTCAACCAGCAGCCATCGTACGTGAAGGGCGAGTTCC
>JAYUIZ010000272.1:0-2581 GCA_043765595.1 Lysobacter sp.
ATCGAGCCGCTGGAGCGCGAACTGGGCCAGCAGCGGCTGTCGCGGGTGGGGCATGCGCACGGCATGGTCGATTTCGAGACCTATCACCGCCGCATCAACGCGATGAATTTCGCGCTGACTCACGACGACGGCATCGCCACCAACTACGACGAGGCCGATGTGATCCTGGTGGCGGTCTCGCGGGCCGGCAAGACCCCGACCTGCATCTATCTGGCCATGCATCACGGCGTGAAGGCGGCGAACTACCCGCTAACCGACGAAGATCTGGAGCACGACCGCCTGCCGCCACGGCTGCGCCAGCATCGCGCCAAGCTGTTCGGACTGACCATCGACCCGATCCGCCTGCAGCAGATCCGCCAGGAGCGCCGCGCCAACTCTCGCTATGCCCAGCTCGATACCTGCAAGCGCGAGGTCGCAGCGGCTGAAACGATGCTGCGCGCGGAGCGCATTCCCACCCTCAGCACCACGCACACGTCGATCGAGGAGATCTCGAGCAAGGTGATGACGACACTGGGGATTTACCGCGAGATGTATTGATCGATGCCTGAACCGGAAAGCGCGAATTCCGGGGCGCTTGGGCGAAACAGCGAGTTCCATATTCCCCGCGTTTCGCCGATACGTCAATGCTGTCGCGGATCGCATACGGTGTGTACGATCCGCTGCATGACACACGTCCTTTCCCGCTTGAACGATGCCGCGAAAATCAACCGGTTCTCCTGGTTGATGGCGCTGTATGCCGAAAACCACCAGCGCCTGCATCGGCTGTTCATCCCCGAAGATCTGCGCGAGGGTCGCTATGTGTCATCGGTCGGCGATGGCCTGGACCTGCATCTGGACGTGATGGCCCAGCATGCATATACCGTCGAGCTGCGGCTGAGCTATGCACTGATCGACCCGGTGACCGGCGAACCGGATCCGTCCGCGCATGTGCGCCTGTATCGCGATACGAAACAGGTGGAGGCGACGCACTGTTATCTCGGCCGGCGCTGGCAGGACGTAATCGGCATGTACCCTGCCCCGGGGGAAGCGCTGGATCACCGCCTGCGCATGAACACCTTCCTGGGCAAGTGGCTGCAGTATCTCGCCGAGCGGGGGCATGGCGCAGGCAGTCTGCGCGAGCGCCACGAAAATCCTGAAGTCGTCGCATCCATGCCTAGCGTATGAGTCGCGGGCATTTCGAATCATCGAAGTCAGCGCACGCAGAAACGACGAAGCCCGCGTTAGCGGGCTTCGTCGTTTCGAATAGTGGCGTCCCCACGGGGATTCGAACCCCGGTGTCCACCGTGAAAGGGTGGTGTCCTAGGCCTCTAGACGATGGGGACGTCGTAGAACATCTGTCACCACTTCAAATCCGGCCTGACGATCTGAAGCGCTTTGAATCGGTTTATTGAAGCACTTGGTGGAGCCAGGCGGGATCGAACCGCCGACCTCCTGCATGCCATGCAGGCGCTCTCCCAGCTGAGCTATGGCCCCATGTATGTCTGGAGAGCGCAAAAGTTTAGAGGGCCCCCGCAGGGGCGTCAAGCATCGGTTGAATAATTTTTTACATCTGCCCACTGCACGCTTGCCTCACCACAGCGCGTCGCGCAGCTTATACCAAGCCATCGCCGCGACCAGCATCGGGGTGCGGAAGGTGCGGCCGCCGGGGAAGTCACGGTGGCGGATGCGTTCAAACACATCCAGCCGCCCGGACTGCCCGCGGATCGCTTCGGCGATGACCTTGCCGGCCAGGCCCGTGACGTTCACGCCGTGCCCCGAGAAGCCCTGCGCGAAATAGACGTTGTCCTTGCCGATGCGGCCCCAGTGCGGCGCGCGATTGAAGCTGATGTCGATGGCGCCGCCCCACACGTGCTGGAAATCGACATTGCACAGTTGCGGAAACACCTTGCGCATCCGCCGGGTCATCACCCAGGCCAGATTGGGCGGCTGGACGTTCGAATAACTGGCGCGTCCGCCGAACAGCAGGCGGTGATCGCTGCTGAGCCGGAAATAATCCAGCGCCCAGTTGGTGTCGGCGACGGCCATGTCGTTGACGATCAGCGCCCGCGCGCGCGCTTCGCCCAGCGGCGGGGTGGCGCCGATATAGGTGCCGACCGGCATGATCTTGCGGTCGAGTTCGGGGGCGACGTCTTTTACCAGTGCATTGCCGGCGAGGACCGCGAAATCGCAGCGCACGCGCCCGTCGGCTGTGTGCAGCACCGGGCGCGCGCCATGGTCGATCCGCAGCACCCTGCTGGCTTCGCAGATGCGCACGCCGGCCGCGAGCGCGGCGCGTGCCAGGCCCAGCGCGTATTTCAGCGGATGCAGATGTCCCGAGCGTTCGTCGTACAGCCCGCCGAGATAGCGCGGCGAGTCCAGCATAGCGCGCAGCGATTCGCGATCGCGCCACGGCAGCGGGTAGTCGTAGTGCTGATGCAGTTCTTCCTGCCAGGCCAGCAACTCGCGCACTTGGCGGGGTTTGATCGCGACGTGGCAATGGCCAGGACGCCAGTCGCAGTCGATGCCATGGCGTTCGCGGCGTTCGTGAATCAGCTGGATGCTTTCCAGCGACCAGTCGAACATGCGTCGCGCGTCGTCGCGC
>JAYUIZ010000273.1:0-2577 GCA_043765595.1 Lysobacter sp.
CTTCTCGTCCACCTGCTTCACGATCACCGCGCAATACAGCGAATGCGAGCCGTCGGCGGCCGGCAATTGACCAGACACGACAACGCTGCCCGGCGGCACCGAGCCGTAGGACACTTCGCCGGTGGCGCGGTTGTAAACGCGCGTGCTCTGGCCGAGGAATACGCCCATGCCGATCACGCTGTGATGGCCGACGACGAAACCTTCCACCACTTCGGAACGCGCGCCGATGAAGCAATGGTCTTCGATGATGGTCGGCGATGCCTGCAGCGGTTCGAGTACACCGCCGATGCCGGCGCCGCCCGACAGATGACAGTGCTTGCCGATCTGCGCGCAGCTGCCGACCGTGGCCCAGGTATCGACCATCGTGCCTTCACCGACGTAGGCGCCGATATTGACGAAGCTTGGCATCAGCACGACATCCTTGGCGATGTGCGCGCCGCGACGCGCAATGGCGCCCGGCACCACGCGCACGCCGAGCGCGCGGAAATCGGATTCGCCGAAGCCTTCGAACCGCGACGGCACCTTGTCCCAAAACGGCGCCGGCTGCGCATCGATCAAGGCCATTTCCTGGGTGCGGAAGAACAGCAGCACCGCTTTCTTCAGCCATTCGTTGACGGTCCAGCCACCTTCGACATCAGGCGCAGCGACGCGCAATTTGCCGGCTTCCAGACCGGCGATGACGCGATCCACAGCGGGGCGAACGCTGGCGGCGATTTCGTCTGCGGCCAATTCGGCGCGACGATCCCAGGCATTGTCGATCAGGGACTGCAGTTCGGTGGCGGAAGCGATATTCATGCGATGGGGGAATCTTCGTCGTCAGGAGTGGAAAGAATCGACCGAAGCCGCGATCGGATCGATATGGGTCACACAGGCGCTGCGCTGTCGAGCGCGGAACGCACCGCAGTGCGCAGATCTTCGCATTGCGCTTCGTCCAACGGGCGATCATCGGCGTCGGCGATGAGGAACAGATCCTCGGCGCGCTCGCCGAATGTGGCAATGCGCGCATCGTGCACGCGCACGCGCTGCTGGCGCAGCACATGGGTCACATCGGCGAGCAGTCCGGGGCGGTCGGTACAGATCAGGCTCATCCGCGTGCATAGCCCATTGCTCGACGGCTCCAGGCCGATCCGCGGCGCGATCCGGAAATGCTTGAGATGTCGCGGTTGGGTGCGGCGCGAAGGCAGCAGGCGGTCGAGGTCGCCGGCCAATGCGCGCTGTAGCGCTGTTTCGACGTATTCCACCGAGAGCGCATGCTGCGGGTCGCTCGGCAGGACGTGGAACGTATCGAAAATGCTGTGCTGCGGGCCATCCAGTGCGCGTGCCTGCTGGATCGCAAAACCCAGACGATCAAGCGTGATCACGATCGCCGCGAACAACCCGTCGCGATCACGGGTATACACGAAGACTTCGTGGCCGCCGGCCTCGCCGCGCAGCAGCCGCGCCCGTACCACCGTCGCATCGACCGCTGCGCCGCGCAGCGCGGCGGCCTGCCATGCGACCTGGTCGGGGCGGCTGCGCAGGAAATTCTCGCGCGGCATCCTCGCGAACAGCGCCTCAATGGTCATCGTATCGAAGCCGTCATCGATCAGCAGCACGCGCGCGGCGGCCTGGTTTTCGACGATGCGCTCCTCCGCTGCGACCGGATGCTCCAAGCCGCGACGCAGCGCAAACCGGGTAGCTGTGTGCAGATCGGCCAGCAGCCGGTCCTTCCACGCATTCCACAGCTTCGGCGATGTGCCGGCGATATCGGCGCAGGTCAACAGATACAGATGATCAAGCCGCTGGCGGTCGGCGACTTCGCCAGCGAAACGATGGATCACATCGGGATCAGTGATGTCCTGCTTCTGCGCGGTCACAGACATCAGCAGGTGCTTGCGCACCAGCCATTCGATCAATGCGGTATCGGCTTCAGATAAGCCATGCGCAAGGCAGAATTCGCGCGCATCCACCGCGCCGAGTTCGGAATGATCGCCGCCGCGGCCCTTGCCGATGTCATGGAACAGGCCTGCAAGCAACAGCAGTTCCGGCTTGCGCAGCGACGGCCACACCGTGTGCGCGGTGGAGAAACGTTCGTCGGGCGTTGCGCTGGCGAAGATCGCGAGATTGCGCAGCACCGCCAGCGTGTGTTGATCGACGGTGTAGACGTGAAACAGATCGAACTGCATGCGCCCGGAGACCTGCGCGAACGCGGGACTCCAGCGACCGAGCACGCCCAGCCGCGCCATGCGTTCCAGCACTTTCACCGGCTGCGGCCCACGCAGCAACTGCAGGAAGCGTTCGCGCAGTTCGGCGGGCGCCTCCTGGTACGCCGGAATCTTCACCAGCGTTTCGGCCAGCGCCCACGCGGTCATCGAATGCAGGCCGCGGCTTTGCGGGTGCGCGGCCCACGCGGCGAACAGCTCGAACGCCTGCGCTGCGCCCTGCTGCAGCCAGGCGCGGTCGCGCGCGGCGAGATAGCCGCGACGCAGTTCGAAATGCTGGTCCAGCGCGATGACTTCGCCTGGCTGCAGCAGGGCGCAGCGCAGGCGTTCGAGCTGTTCGCCGCGTGGGCCGCGCACCCGCAAAGCCGCGGCCTGC
>JAYUIZ010000274.1:0-7403 GCA_043765595.1 Lysobacter sp.
CGTCGCCGATGTGCAGCAACTGCGAAAGATCCTTGTCGGCGGACAGGATGATGCCCCGGTGACCGGCAGCGCGCGCCTGCAGCAGCGCGCTGCCGATCAGATCGTCGGCTTCGTATTCGGGATGGCCAAGCACGCTCAATCCCAGCGCCGCGCACAGCGCACGGCAGTGCGCGAACTGGCGTCTCAACTCTTCCGGTGCGGGGTCGCGGTTGGCCTTGTAGGCTGGATACAGCCGGTTGCGGAAGCAGGAATCCAGGGCTTCGTCGAACGCGACCACGATGTGTTGAGGCCGCTCGCGTTCCAGGATGTCCAGCAGGAAACGCGCGAAGCCCTGCACGGCATTGGTGGGCCAGCCGTCGGTATCTTGGAAGTCGTCGGGCATGGTGTGCCAGGCGCGGAACACGTAGATGCTGGCGTCGATCAGATACAGCGGCGCAGGCTCCGGGCGCGATTCGACCGCAAGATCGCGGTCGAGGATGTCGTCGATGTCGTCTCCGTCGCTGTGAACGCTCATCCCGGCGCCCAGTCGGTCAGCATCGCGGCGGGGTCGGGGCGCTCGCGTTCCGGCGCGTCCATCTGCGCGGTGCCGATATGGATGAAGCCGGCGACGGTCTCGTCCGCGCCGATGCCCAGCACGTTGCGGATCTCCGGGTCGTAGGCGGCCCAGCCGGTCAGCCACTGCGCGCCGAAGCCCATCGCCTGCGCGGCTTGCAGCAGCGCGAAGCAAACGCAACCGGCGGTCAGCAGCCGCTCCTGCACGGGAATCTTCTCGTCCGGGCCGAGCTTGGCGATGACCGTGACGATGACCGGGGCGAAGGAAAAGCGCAGCCGATCCTTTTCGATCATGCTGTCGGATGCATACGGATCGCGGGCGCGACTGCGTTCGGCAAGCAGTTGCCCCAATGCGTGACGGTAGTCACCTTCTATCTTCAAAAATCGGAACGGCGTCCGCTTTCCGTGATCCGGCACCCGCACGGCCGATTCCAGCATCCGCAACAGCGTAGGCTGGTCCGGTCCCGGCATGCCGAGTCGTCGGCTCGGGACCGAGCGTCGGCTGTCGAGCGTTTTTAATACGTCGCTTGGATGATTTGCGAGTGAGGTCACAGACTGTCCCGTACGGTTTGAATGATCGTAGCATCCGGGACCCTCTGGATCATTCCGGACGGTCCATTCTCTCCCGAAAAGCACCGAAACCTCCTCCCGAGACGATCCATATGGACGATAACAGCCGGTTTTTCCCTGGCCGCTCGCCATTGACACGCCTGAGCGCCGAAAAAGTCTTTGAATCTGTTCGTCGCGATTCGGTGACCGCGCTATCGGGCGTGCTCGCCGGTTTCTGGGGCGATATCGAAGAACAGGTGCGCCTGGCTGCCATCGCCAGTCACGACAACAGCGCCATCTACGACGACCGCATCGCGATCCGTCTGCTCAACCAGCGCGCGCTGGAGCTCGCCAACCGCTACCGCGACGCCCTCGAGAACGCATTCGACCGCTGGCGCAACCCGCGTCCGCGCGCAGTCGATAACAAGAGCATGAGCCTGATGTCCGAGGCCCAGCTCGAAGTCCATCTGTCCGGCCAGCAGATCGTGGAGCTGCTGGAACACCAGCTGATGCACCCGCTGCAGTTGCTGCACGACCGTCTGGATGCGCTTGCCACCGCGCTGGGCCTGCCGCGGCAGGCGCCGGAAACCAACCCGCTGCGTCCGGATGTTCCGGTCGATGCTTTTGTGAAGCTGTTCACCGGGGACGATCTGACCCCGGAGCTGCGCCGGCTGATCTTCCTGCAGTTGGAAAAACGGCTGTCCAAGTCGCTTGACGATCTCTACACCAAGACCAATGTCGCGCTGGACCATGGCTTCCTGCCGCGCGAAGAGCAGGCGCATCCACAGGCGTCGGGCATGCCGCCGCCGGCTGCCGACTGGTCGCCCGACGGCGGGCTGGTCGAGCCGCGCAACCCGCAGCCGCAGGGGCACGCTCCGCAAGGTCATGCTCCACAAGGTCATGCTCCACAAGGTCATGCTTCGCAGGGCGGCCAAGCGCCGAACGCACCTTGGGATTACAGCGGCGGCCAGTCCGCAGCCGGCGGTCAGCCTGCGGCGGGCGGCATGCTGTCCGACGGCAACCGGGCTCCGCGCTACCGCGAAACCGTCCATCAGCAATTGCGCGCCTGGCGTCAGAGCGTGCTGCGCCGCGGCTCGGCCTCGACGTCCTCCTCCGATGAATCGGGCGCCGCACCGCCGCCGTCCAGCGGCCTGAATGGTGTGCGCGTGCTCGCGCCGCAGGAGTTGCTGGGCATCGCCACGATGCTGCAGGGCGACGACCCTGCGCCCTACGTCCGCGCTCTTGCCGGCGACGACAGCCGTCCGCTGTCGGCGGTGATCCGCGACCAGATCGTCAGTGGCTCGCGCCAGCTCGGCTACGACCCCACCCAGACCCGCTTCAACGAAATGGACGAGGATGCGATCGATCTGGTCGGCATCCTGCTGCAGACCCTGGCCAGCAGCCACGCCACGCTGGGCCGTTCGCGCGCGCTCTACGGCCGGCTGGTGCCGCCCTATCTCAAACTGGCGCTGAGCGACGACAGCTTGTTCGATCAGCGCGGCCATCCCGGCCGCAAGCTGCTCGAAGCGCTGAGCGAAGCCTGCGAAGGCAACACCGGCGATTCGCCGCAGGACCAGCAGACCCTGACCCATGCCGAACTGGCAGTGGGCCGGGTGGTGGAGGAGTATCGCGACGACAAGGCGATCTTCGAGTTCGCCGCCAGCGAGCTGCGCGATCACCTCGATCAGCAGAAGAAGATGCGCGACGTTGCCGAACAGCGCGCCGCCGATACCGTCAGCGGCCGCGAGCGCCTGCAGCACGCGCGTCGCGCTGTGGACGAACTGCTGGACGCGCGTCTTAGTCAGCGTCCGCTCACGTCGGGCATCGCCGAATTCCTCAGCGGCCACTGGCGCCATCATCTGGTTCAGACTTGGCTGCGTGAAGGCCCGAGTTCCGCCCAGTACCTCTCGGCGCTGTCGATCGGCGATGGCCTGATGCAGGCCGATGCCGACGCTGCCCGCGCCGAAGGCGGGCGAGTTGCCGACAAGATCCTCGAACTGCAGGCGCCGCTGGGTCGCTGCTACGTGAGCTGCGGGCTGGACGCGACCGCCGCGCGCGACTCGCTTGCTAAGATAGTTAGCGCATTGGCGTTCCCCGATCAGCCCCGCGGGCTGCATCCGGTGCAGATGGAGGAAGCCCCGGCCGAACCCAACGATGCTGCGAACTGGGGCGGTCTGCGTGTGGTGGGCGGGACCGAGAGCGTCGAGCACGATCCGGCGATGGCCGCGCGCATGCGTCGCCTGCGGGTGGGCCAGAGTCTCCGTCTGATCGAAGAGGACGGACGCGAAACGCCGTCGCGCATCGCCTGGGTCAGTCCGTTGACCTCGCGCTTCCTCATCGTGAATCGTCGTGGCCAGCGCAAGCTGGTGGTGACGCCCGAAGAACTTGCGGCGCTGGTCGCCAAGGGCCGCATCGTGCTGCGCTCGTCCGAAGCTCCGTTCGACGAAGCCATGCGCGACATGTGGCAACAGCTCAGCCAGACCCGCACCGCCGCGACATCCTGAGGCGCCGCTCGACCGGGCCGCTTCAAAACGAATCCCTCTTCGGCCGCCATGGGTCATCTCTGGCGGCCTTTTTGTTTCGATCATTCCGCGCTGTCGTTGGCATGTGCTGATCACGATGCGGCATTGCCCAGCGCGCCCGGTGGCTCCACTACAACCTGCTAGGATGCCGGCAACCGAAGCGGATCGATGGGAGACCGGCAAAGATGACGGAGACTGCGGCTGACACCTCTGGGCAAGCGACAGTGAAAGTGATCATCGGCGCGGTGCGCGAAACCGCACCAGGCGAGCGGCGCGTGGCGCTGACGCCGGAAACCTGCAAGAAACTCGTGGCCGCTGGCGCCGTGATCCGCATCGAACGTGGGCTTGGCGATGGTGCGCATGCGCTGGACACTGCCTATGCCGATGTCGGCGCCGAGATCGTCGACGGCGCCGATGCGGTGCTGGCTTCCGCCGATATCGTCGTTTGCGTGCAGCCACCGTCGGCCCAGGCCATCGCCGGCATGAAGCAGGGGGCGGTGCTGGTCGGCATGCTGCAGCCGCAGGGCGACGCCGCCCGCGGCGAAGCGCTGCAGGCCCGCGGGATCGTCGCGTTTCCCCTGGAACGCCTGCCGCGCACCACCCGCGCGCAGGCCATGGACATCCTCAGCTCGCAGGCCGGCATGGCCGGCTACAAGGCGATGCTGATCGCAGCGCAGCTGGCGCCGCGCTTCTTCCCGATGCTCACCACCGCCGCCGGTACCATCCGCCCGTCGAAGGTGCTGGTGATCGGCGCCGGTGTCGCCGGGCTGCAGGCGATCGCCACCGCCAAGCGCCTCGGCGCGCAGGTCGAAGGCTTCGACGTACGCCCGGAAACCCGCGAGCAGATCGAATCGCTCGGCGGCAAATTCCTCGATCTCGGCGTCAGCGCCGCGGGCGAAGGCGGTTACGCCCGCCAGCTCACCGACGAAGAGCGCGCCCTGCAGCAGCAGCGGCTGGCCGATCACTTGAAGAACATCGACGTGATCGTCGCTACCGCCGCCGTGCCGGGCCGCCCCGCGCCGAAGATCGTCAGCGCGGCGATGGTCGCCGGCATGAAGCCCGGCAGCGTCATCGTCGATCTGGCCGCGGAAACCGGCGGCAACTGCGAACTCACCCAGCCCGGCGACAATGTGGTCCACGGCGGCGTGACCGTCTCCGGCCCGCTCAACCTCGCCAGCAGCGGCGCGATGCACGCCAGCGACATGTTCGCGCGCAACGTCTTCAACTTCGTATTGCTGCTGCTGAACAAGGACGGCGCGCTGCAGTTCGACTGGAACGACGAGCTGCTGGCGAAGACGGTGTGGCCGGAACGCACCGCAGGTTGATGGCCGCAGCCTGAGCGTCGCGCGCCGCCGTCGTCCGGCGGGCCACGCTTGTCGCGTGGAGGCCCCGGGGGTACGCTCGGCGCGACATATGGACCGTTGAGCGCAGAGCCCCGTGATTTCCCCGCAGGTCCACACAAACCCCTTCCGCCTGCTGCCATGGCTGTGCTTCGCGTCGGTGACATTGGTGCTGTGCACGGCCAGCGCCTGCGCGCAGTCTCCCGGGCCGGTTGCCGCCGCATCGCCTGCAGACTCCACGAAGGACGCCGCCGCATTCGCCGGACGCTGGGCCTACGCCCAATCCTGTGGTTGGCAGCATTCGGCGCATCTCGAACTCAGGACCACCGTCGACGGCATCCGCGGCACTTGGAGCAACGGCACCCGCGTTCGCGGCGAGGCTGGTGAACTGTCAGGCGAGTATCGCGACGGCAAGATGTTTCTGCGTTTCTGCCGTGAAGACGTTGCGGAAAGCGACCCGGAAGCCTGCCCTGATTTCCGTGCCGAAGATGCGTACGTTGTGCGCGAGGCAGAGAATTTGATTTGGTATCGAGCGTCTGGCGCGGATTCTTACAGGCGGTATCTCGAACTGTCTCCGGTGACCGCCGGCCAGGACATTCCGAAAGATGATCGCTGTCCCGAAGAAGATTGACCAACACGATCGACCAGGAGCCAATACCATGACCGAACCCTTCGATGTACCGCAAAATTATGCACAACTGGCTGCGCAGACACGTGCAGCCGCGGCGCAGGCGGTGCCTGTCGATCACGCGCAGCCGGTGTTGGCGGGCGCCGAGCGCGCGCCGGTGCAGGAGAACGGCAGCGGACCGATGTTGCAGACACCGGCCAAGCAACAGAAAGACATGGACATGACGCCCGCCGAACGCGATCTGTTCGCACGTGCGATGACGCTCGTCCAGAACAAGGCCGGCATGACCGAGAAGGACGCGAGGAAAGTGGCGACCGATGTGATCATCACCACCCGCACTACGCCCGGATTGTCCGAGAAACCCGAATACATGGATGTGAAGAGCGGCCATGTGATGATCGCCGAGAAAGTCGGCAAAGAGCCTATTTTCAACGGTTACGTGAATGTCGAGCAGTCGCGCAACCAGAGCCCGGAACAACTGCAGGACAAGGTCGCAGCGCAGAACATGAGCCAGGAGCGGCAGCTGCAGGAACGTCAGGTCCGCGACGCCAGCATGGATCCGAAAACGATGATGCAGGCCGCCGAAGACCGGCTCAGCAACGGCGCGCCGTTCTCGCGTTCGATCTGACGCACGGCCCGGACGCGCCATCTCTTCCGCAGACGACAACGGCGCCGAAAGGCGCCGTTGTCGTATCAAGTCCTCTGTCATCCCGAACGCCCGCGCAGCGGGTGGAGGGATCTGCTGATATCGCACCGTCGACGACAGCTAGATCCCTCCTCAGGCTTCGCCTTCGTTCGGGATGACAAAAATTTCCAGACCAGCAATTTCGAATAGGCGGTGGTGCGTGGTTACTTCATCGGGGGCGCCGTCTGCTTTTTCGCCGCCATCATCGCTTCGCGCGCCGCGCGGAACGGATTGCCGGCGTACCAGTTCGGCCAGGTATCGCCGTTGGCGAGCGCGGCGCCGACCTCGTATACCGCGGTCAGGTCTTCCATCGTGCCGTCGAACTTCCATGTTTTCGGGTCGTACTCGTCGCCAGGCTTGTGGTAGCGGTTTTCGTTGTAGTCCTTGCCCGCCGCTTCGCCGGCAGCGGTGCCGCCTTCGATCAGGTCGGTGCCGCCATCGGTGTACAGCGCCGGCACGCCGGCCTTGGCGAAGTTGAAGTGATCGGATCGGAAGTAATAGCCGCCGGCCGGATTCGATTCCTCCACCAGCGTGCGGCCCTGCTTGTCGGCGATCGGCTTAAGCACGTCTTCCAGCTCTGAATTACCCATGCCCACGACGGTGAAGTCGCGGCTGCGGCCGACCACGCTCATCGCGTCGAGATTGATCACGCCGACGGTGCGGTCCAGCGGCACGCTGGGATGCGCGACGTAGTATTTTGAACCCAGCAGGCCGGATTCCTCCAGCGTCACCGCGGCGAACAGCACCGAGCGCTTCGGCGGATTCTTCGCGAACTGTCCGGCGATTTCCAGGATGCCCGCAACGCCGGTCGCGTTGTCGACCGCGCCGTTGTAGATATTGTCGCCGGCTTCGTCTGGATGCTTGCCCAGATGGTCCCAGTGCGCCATGTAGACGATGGTGTCGTCCGCCGCCGCGGTGCCCGGCAGCAGCGCCAGCACGTTGCGCGACTCCTTCTCGGCGGTGGCGCTTTTCAGGATGACGCTGGCCTTCGCCGTCAGCGGCACGGCCTTGAAGCCGCGCTTGTTGGCGGCCGTACGCAGCGCGTCGAGATCCAGCCCTGCAGCGGCGAACAGCGCCTTCGCCTGTTCGCTGGTGATCCAGCCCTGCAGCGGCACACGCGGCGCCGG
>JAYUIZ010000275.1:0-2575 GCA_043765595.1 Lysobacter sp.
GCTGTTGGCGCCCTACTTCGGCAGCTCGATCTTCGTCTGGGGTGCGCTGATTGCCGTGTTCATGACCGCGCTGGCCATCGGTTATCTGATCGGCGGCCAGCTGTCGCTGCGCGCGCCGTCGCAGATGGGGCTGGGGCTGCTGCTGATCGCGGAGGCCCTGTTCGCGCTACCGATCGTGTTGTTCGGCGATGCGGTGTTTGATGCGCTGTCGTATGCGATCTCGGACCCGCGCTACGGGTCGCTATTGGCGTCGGCGCTGATGTTCAGCGTGCCGACGCTGTTCTCGGGGATGGTATCGCCGTACGCAGTGCGCCTGCTGATCCGCGACATCGAGAGATCCGGGCAGTCCGCGGGACGCCTGTATTTCGCATCCACGCTGGGCTCTGCCGGCGGCACCATTCTCACTACCTTCTATCTGGTGCTGCTATTCGAGATCGACACCATCATTTTCGGCTTGATCGCGATCTCGTTCGCGATCGGCACTGCGCTGTGCATCACAGGGCGTCGCCGTGATGCGGCTTGAGCACTGGGTCCATCCACTGCTGGCACTCATGCTGCTGCTGGCGGCCGCCGGCTGCCACCGCGGCGATGCCGATCCGAACAAGGGCGAGATCGTCCATCGCGAAAAATCGATGTACCGGGACATCATCGTGCTGGATACCGGCACCCACCGCTGCATGTCGTTCGCGCGACGGGGCGGCATGCAGACCTGCATCTACCGCGACGCGCCGGATCAACTGGCCATCCCCTACACCCGCGCGGTGTTCGCTGGCCTGATGGCCAATCCCGGCGCCCGGCGCGTGCTGGTGATCGGCCTGGGCGGCGGCGTGATCCCCACCGCGATGCGCCGGATCGATCCGGACCTGCGGATCGACGTGGTGGAACTGGATCCTGCGGTCGTCGCGGTCGCCAAACGCTACTTCGGGTTCTGTGAAGACCCCGGGCTGCATACGTTCATCGGCGACGGCCGCGTATTCGTGCGCCGGCAAGCGCGGGCCGGGGTTCGCTACGACCTGATCGTCATCGACGCCTACGAGCGCATCTACGTCCCCGAGCATCTGATGACCCGCGAATTCGTCAGTGAAGTGAAATCGCTGCTCGCCCCGGGCGGCGTGGTCGCCTCGAATACGTTCGCGCGCGGGCCGCTGGCGCCGTACGAGGCGGCGACCTATCAATCGGTTTTCGACGACACCCGGACGGTGGAAATGTCGATGGGCAACCGCATCATCCTGGCCGGTCGCGACGGACTGCCGCCTGCGGAAACCCTGCGCGAAAACGCGACCCGCCAGCAGGTGGCGCTGCTCGCAGTCGGTATCTTCGTGCCGGAACTGGAGTCGCAACCGCAGCCAAGGGTCGCCGGCTATCGTCCGCTGACCGACCAGTACTCGCCGGCCAATTTGTTGTTCGGGGAATAGTTCGATGGCTGCCGACGATGCGCGGCCACCTTGGAATCGCGGCCGGCTGGCACAATAATCCCAACTCACGCCAACGGAATCGCCGCATGTCCTCCACGTCGCCCCATGTTTTCGACGCCACCACCCAGGGTTTCGAGACCGATGTCATGCAGCGCTCGCTGCAGACCCCGATCCTGCTGGATTTCTGGGCTGAATGGTGCGGTCCCTGCAAGACCCTCGGTCCGATGCTCGAAGCGCTGGCGGCCGAATACAACGGCGCATTCGTGCTGGCGAAAGTCGATGTGGACGCCGAAAAGGAACTCGGCGCGGCGTTCCAGATCCGCTCGATCCCGACGGTGGTGCTGGTCAAGGACGGGCAATTGGTCGATGGCTTCCAGGGCGCGCTGCCCCTGGGCCAGCTGCGCGAATTCCTGACCCATCACCAGATCGAACCGGCTGCGGCCGACGAACCCCCGGCCGAAGATGCCGCGCCCGAGCCGTCGACCGTGGATCCGCAGGCCGAGATCGCACGCCTGCGTGGCGAAATCGAAGCCGCGCCGGACAATGCGGAGCTCAAGCTGGAACTCGCGGTGGCCCTGCTGCAGACCGGCGCCGTCGACGATGCCGAACGCCTGCTCGACGCCCTGCCTGCCAATCTGTCCACAGACGACCGCGCCGTGCGCGCCGTGCGCGCCCGCGCGCGCCTCGGCTTCGCCACGCTGCTCAAGGACGCACCGCCCGTGGAAACGCTGCAGGCGGCCATCGATGCCGACGACAGCGACCTGCGCGCCCGACACCTCCTCGGCGTGCACCACATTGTCGCCGGCCGTTCGCAGGATGGGCTGGAGCAGTTCATCGAGATGCTGCGTCGCAATCGCACCTACCAGGACGGTCTGGCCAGGCGCGCGCTGATCGATGCCTTCCGCATCATCGAAGACGAGGATCTGGTCGGCCAGTACCGCCGCAAAATGTCTTCGCTGCTGCTGGTGTAGCCGGTATGCCGCGTCAACTGTCGGCGCGCGCGCTGCGCCGGGTCATGAACCTGTGGCCGCCATATCTGTTCAGCGGCGTGCGCGTGCGCACGATTGGCGAGGACTGGCGGCACGCCGAGATCGAGTTGCGTTCGCACTGGTGGAACCGCAATTACGTCGGCGTGCACTTCGGCGGCAATCTGTTTTCGA
>JAYUIZ010000276.1:0-2570 GCA_043765595.1 Lysobacter sp.
GCCCAGCATCGCGAGGAACCCGAACGGCACCCGGAAGACCAGCAGGAACAGCACCACGCCGATCAGGCCGAGCGGCGCGGTCGACATCACCAGCAGCACCCGCGACGCGCTCCGCAGTTGCAGCATCAGCAGGGTCACCACCACGAACAGGAACAGCGACATGCCGGCTTTGATGGAATCCTGGCCGCGCGCGGAATCCTCGACGCTTCCGCCGGTCGCCATAAGATAACCGGCCGGCAGCGCGTCGCGGATCGCATCGAGGGTCGGATCGATCTGCCCCACCACCGTCGCCGGAGTCGGCCCGTTGACGAGATCGGCACGCACGGTGACGGTGGGCAGCCGGTTGCGATGCCAGATCACGCCGTCCTCGAACACCGATTCCAGGCGCGCGATCTGCAGCACCGGCACAGCCTTGCCGCTGGCGGTGGGCACCGCAAGGCTGCCCAGCAATTCCAGACGCGCACGCTCGTCCTCGGGGCCGCGCAGCAGGATGTCGATCAGTTCATTGTCTTCACGATAGGTGCTGACGCGCAGCCCGGACAGCGAACTGGACAGGAAATTCGCGACCTGCTCCGTGCTGACGCCTAGCGCGCGCGCGCGATCCTGATCGATGACCAGCCGCATGACCTTGTTGGGCTCGTCCCAATCCAGATTGACGTTGATCACGTTCGGATTGGCGCGGATCTTTTCGATGACCCGATATGCGATCTCGCGCACGCGCTCGATGTGTTCCCCTGAAACGCGGTACTGGATCGGATAACCCACCGGCGGGCCGTTCTCCAACCGGGTGACCCGCAGCTGCAGTTCCGGGAACTGCTGCCGCACCTCGCCCATCATCCAGTCGCGCAGAATTTCGCGGGCCTGGATGTCTTTGGTAAGCACCACGAATTGGCTGAAATGCGTTTGCGGCAGCTGCTGGTCCAGCGGCAGATAGAAGCGCGGCGAACCGGTACCGATGTAAGCGGTATAGGTTTCCACTTCCTTGCGCGCCGACAGCAGTTTTTCCAGCTTGCGCGCGGCCTGCTCGGTCGCCTTCAGCGAGCTGCCTTCCGCCAGTTCGATGTCGACCATCAGTTCGAGCCGGGTTGAATCCGGGAAGAACTGCTGGGGAATGAAGCGGAACAGCGCCAGCGACACCACGAACGCGGCCACAGTGCCCCCGATCACCAGCCAACGCCTGAGGATGCACCAGCGCACCACGGCGCGGAAGCGCCGGTAGAAGCCGGAATGGTAGGGATCGTGCGCATGCGCGCCTTCGGCAAGGATCGGCGCCGGGCCCAGCATTCCCGCGTACTGCGGCCAGCGCGCGGCCAGACGTTCGCGGAATGCGCGGATGCGACCTTCCAGCGAGCGCGGTTTCGGCACCGCATGCGGATCGGGCAGCATCTTGTCGCCGAGATACGGTATGAACAGCACCGCCGCCACCCATGACACCAGCAGCGCGATGGTGACGACCTGGAACAGCGAGCGCGTGTACTCGCCGGTACTCGACGCAGCGGTGGCGATCGGCAGGAATCCGGCCGCGGTGACCAGCGTGCCGGTGAGCATCGGAAATGCCGTGGTCTCATACGCGAACGCGGCCGCGCGCAGGCGCGAGTAGCCCTGCTCCATCTTGATCGCCATCATCTCCACCGCGATGATCGCGTCGTCCACCAGCAGGCCCAGCGCCAGCACCAGCGCGCCCAGCGAAATCTTGTGCAGACCGATGCCGAAATACTGCATCACGGCGAAAGTCATCGCCAGCACCAGCGGAATGGTCAGGGCCACGATCAGGCCGGAACGCAAACCCAGCGAGAAGAAGCTGACCAGCAGCACGATGATCACCGCCTCGGCCAGCACGCGCACGAATTCGCCTACGGAATCGCGCACCGCCGAGGGCTGATCGGCGACTAGGTGCAGATTCATGCCCAACGGCAGCGAGCGCTGCAGGCGTTCGGTTTCAGCATCCAGCGCCTTGCCCAGCTGCAGGATGTCGCCGCCGGGTTTCATCGACACCGCGATGCCGACTGCGTCCTCGCCCATGTAACGGATCCGCGGCGCGGCGGGGTCGGCATAGCCGCGCGTGATCTCGGCGATGTCGCCCAAGCGCACTGTGCGGTCGCCGGCGCGGATCGGGAATCGGCGGATGTCTTCCACCGAGTTGAACGCACCGCTGACGCGTAGACGCACGCGGTCGGTGGCGGTCTCGAAGAAGCCGGCCGACGTGACCGCATTCTGTTCGGCCAGCGCCTGCTGCACGACCGGCAGCGGAATGCCCAGCGTGGCCAGCTTGGTGTTGGACAGCTCGATCCAGATCTTTTCGTCCTGCAGGCCGAGCAGCTCGATCTTGGCCACGTCAGGGACGCGCTGCAGCTCCAGTTCGAGGCGCTCGGCGTAATCCTTCAATAACGCGTAGTCGAAACCCTTGCCGCTGATCGCGTAGATATTGCCGTAGGTGTCGCCGAATTCATCGTTGAAGAATGGGCCCACCGTCCCCTGCGGCAGGGTCGGGCGGATATCGCCGACCTTCTTGCGCACCTGATACCAGAGATCGGGCAATTCGCTGCTGTCCATCGAATCACGCGCGATGA
>JAYUIZ010000277.1:0-2567 GCA_043765595.1 Lysobacter sp.
CCGGCGAATTGAAGTTGGCGATATCGATACCGATCAATCCGCCCTCCTCTATCACCCGTGCGATCACGTCCGCGCCCAGGCCAATCACAGCGCCCATGCCGCCGTTCGTAGCCTGCGACATCAGTTCGCCGCGCTTCTTCACCAGACGCAGCCCGGTCAGAAAATCGTAGACGCCTGCGGCCAGCAAGGCGTTGTATTCGCCCAGACTGTGGCCGGCGAGATAATCCGGGCGTGCACCTTCGGCGACGGCCTTGTAGTAATGCAGGGCATTGACCACATACAGACTCGGCTGGGTGAACTGCGTTTCCTTCAATCGATTGTCGGCGTCCTGCAGACAGAGTTCGCGCATTGAGTAGCCGAGGATCGCGTCCACGTCGTTCTCAACCGCTGCGTATTCGCCCACTTCATCGAACAATCCCTGGCCCATGCCGCGCTTCTGCGAACCCTGGCCGGGAAAAACGAAAGCAATCATGTCAACCTCGCATCTGCGATGACAGGGCATCGCTTGGGCCTTCTATTCTGAAGTCCGCAGGAACGCGAGGGCAAGCCTTTCCTCCCCCGAGAGCGGCACCGCCCGACGCAAGATCAGCTCCGGCATCTGCGCATCCACGCGCTCCGCGCAAACCGCCAGAAGATAATCAGCTTCCGGCTGCAGCTGTCAGAATCGCCAGCGCGCGGGATCGTCGCCCAGCGCCTGATCAATAGGGATCTGCACACGGCTGTCGTCCGGATAATCGAAACTGAATTTGTCGAGTGGCAGTTGCAGGCCCATACCGCGCGCCTTGATATAGGCTTCCTTGAACGTCCAGTATTCGAAGAAACGATACTGCTGCCGATGCGACGGCGTGTTCGCGAGTACGCCAGCTTCCAGAGGCGAGAAAAACCGATCTGCCATGCCCATCGATACGCTGTGCGAACGGATGTTCTCGACATCCACGCCCAAGGCCCGGCCCGCGGTCACGCCGAGCACGATCATGCTGTGGGTATGCGAGAGATTGAAGGTCAGACGCATGTCTTCGGCCTGCTGATTCAGCGCATACGGGCGGCCGTAGGCGTTGGTGCCGAACACCCAGTCCCTGGGGTCGACCGGAACATAACGCGACAACACCGTTCTGACCAGAACGCGCGTCACCAGTTAGCGGACGCGATCCCTGGCGAAATAGTATTTGGGCTCATGCGCACGCTCCTCGGCGCTGAGCAGTTCGCGATATGCTTGATACAGGGCATTTTCGGAGATCGCTTCATAATCCACCAGCTACAGATGGATTTCGGAGGGACCAAGCGCGATGGGGCCGCTCATGAGGTCACCACGCACAGCGTTGATCGCTCCACCGGCTCAGCACTCATGGATGACGAGCAGGGCTTTCGCTGCGATCATCGTTTCGGACGGATAGCCGAACGCATTGTTGATATAAGTCACGCCGTCTATCTTCACGTTTCGGTTGAGATGACTGTGTCCATACACATGAATGCTGGGATTCATCCTGCGCAACTGCGCTTCCAGCCGCTCGGAGCCGAGGATGGGATACAGCAACCGGGTCGAGCCCGAGACGTACCACGGCATCACATCAATACGCGGCAGAAAGTGCGAGCAGGTGATCACAGTTTGGTCGCGCGCATTGGGCGCCGACGCATTGAGCGCGTCGAAATGCAGCGATATTTCGTTCGCACCATAGCCATCGGGCCAGCGGCAGGCGCGGAAATCCATCCACATCGCCCGCAGTTCATCGCTAGGTTCGCCGAAAGAATAGTCGTACCAGCCCAGCAGCGGGTGGATCGCCACGCCACGCTCGCGATATGTCCGCATCGTGACTCCATTCGCTTCGGCCACCGCGCAAACCTCAGCGAATTTCTGCAGGGAATTTTTGTCGCGGCCTTCGCGCACCACCCACAGGTCGTGATTGCCGGGCACGAACACCACTTTCCGGAAACGTTTCGCGAACGCGCGCAGACACCACTCGAACAGCGGCGGCTTGTCGGTCAGATCGCCAGCGAGGATGAGCACGTCGTCCTGATAATCGAAAAGCGAGAGGTTTTCGACCCACTGGGCGTTAGCGTCGTAATCGACGTGGATATCGGAGAGCGCGAAGATTCGCATGCAGTGGGATCAGCCTTGCCGGGGCGGCGAAAGCCGAAGGAAGGCAGGGCTGCACGGATCCACGGAATGTGGTTGTGAAAGACCTTGGCGAGAAGAATGAAACGCAGCTTCGACATCAAGCGACATGAACGAAATCCTGAAAAATGACACCACTCCTCCTTTCTGCATGATCCGATACGCAAACCTGTCGTCCAGACACTGATTTTACATGCGCCCGCTCAACGTTTTGGTTTATACGAAGCACGACTTCGTAGGATGCGTTGAGCGCAGCGATACCCATCGGCATCCGAAGCGATGGGTATCGCTGCGCTCAACCCATCCTACCTTGCTACGTAGTCCGATTTGCACATTGACCCTTGCTTGATCGAATTATTATCCGGCACACTCAGGACAATCTCGGCCCCTTCGGAGCCGTGTTGTCCTGCGTCTGCGTGGGCTGCTGCTGCGCAACGCTCTGCAATTGCTGTTG
>JAYUIZ010000278.1:0-2564 GCA_043765595.1 Lysobacter sp.
TGGGGTTAGGGCTGACGTCGTTGATCGCAGCCAGTACGGTCTACCTGCGCAACCGTGTCGAGAATACCGTCATCGCTGCCGCGCTGACCAAGAACAACAATACGTTCGCGGATGGCTTCTACAGTAATCCCGATGTCATCGGCGTTCCGTTCGAGAAGATTCAGGGACGCCAGTTCAGCACCCGCAAGATCGATCGCGTGCCGCCGGAATGGCGCAATTTGCAGAATGGCGTTCATGAGCTGACGAATGTCGACCCGGTCACCAGCGCGACGCGCGTCTATAAGATCGCGGTGCGCAAGGATGCGGAGTACTGGTTCTTCCTGACGTACGACATCGCGGAGGAGCGCGAGAGTCAGGCACGCTTGAATCAGGCCTTGATGTTGAGTGTCGGTGTTTTCACTCTACTTTCGCTGGTGGTCGGCATGTGGGCCGCATCGCGGGTCATGAGTCCGGTATTGGAATTGGCGCAGCGTCTACGCCGCTCTGGCCGCAGTGCTGAGCCCGAAGCACTGGCCTCGCATTTCGCCGAGGACGAAGTCGGCGAGCTGGCGAAAACCCTGGACGACTACGCCGCGCGGCTCACCGATGTGGTCAAGCGCGATCGCGAGTTCAACGCCGACGTAAGCCACGAGCTGCGCACGCCGCTGGCGGTGATCCGCGGCGCGTCGGAACTGCTGTTGTCCAAGCCCGATCTAGACGACAAGACCCGCGCCCGCCTGCAGCGCGTTCAGCGCGCCGAACAACAGTGCACCGACCTGATCAGTGCGTTGCTGCTGCTGTCGCGCAACGAGCGCGGCCACGGCGCCGCCGATGTCGGCAAGCTGGCCGAGCAGTTGCTCGATGCGCATCGCACCCAGCTTGGCGGCAAACCATTGACGCTGCGGGTGGAGGGTGCTGTTGGTCAGGTGGTGGTGGACGCGCCGGAGTCCGCTGTGACCGTGGCGCTCAGCAATCTGATCGGCAATGCGGTGAAGTACACGCTGCAGGGTGAGATTGTGGTCCGTCTGGGCGATAACGCTGTCGATGTGATCGACAGCGGCCCGGGTCTGAGTGCGGAGGATGCAGCGCGATTGTTCGAGCGCGGGTATCGCGGCAGCCATGCCGAGCATACGCAAGGCGGCGGTATCGGGTTGTCGATCGTGCGTCGGTTGTGTGTGTTGTATGGCTGGCGGGTGCGGGTGGTGCCGGGGGTTGAGCGGGGTGTTATCGCCACGTTGACGTTTGGGGTTTGAGCTAAATTTTTTCTGAGCAAGTTTGCGCCGGATGTTTTGCGATTGTGCCTATATCTGTTTTTTTAAGATGTTCGGGTAAAGCGTGGAACTTTTCGTACCCCCACCGCGAAAAAGTTCCAAGCCATACCCACACACCATCATTCACCAATCTCGGCAACAACGACAAAAAAGCGCTTACACCCTTTCCAACCACCCATACTTATCCGCAGTCTTGCCATTGAATAACCCGAAGAACAACTCCTGCAGACGCCGCGTCAGCGGACCCGGTTTGCCGGCGCCAACCTGACGGCCGTCGACCGAACGGATCGGGGTGATCTCGGCGGCGGTGCCGCACATGAAGAGTTCGTCGCACAGGTACAGATATTCGCGCGGCAGATCGCGTTCAAACACTTCGATGCCTGCGTCGCGGGCGAGGGTGATGATGGTGTTGCGGGTCAGGCCGTTGAGCAGCGCGGCGCTGACCGGGGTGGTGTGCAGTGCGCCGTCGAACACGAGAAATAGATTTTCGCCGGCGCCTTCGCTGAGCAGACCGGTCGATGCCAGCGCGATGCCTTCGCCGAAGCCGAGGCGTCGCGCTTCGCGTGCGACCAGTTGGCCGGACAGATAATTGCCGCCGGCCTTGGCGCCGGCCGGGAGCGTGTTGGGCGCGAAGCGCTGCCAGCTGGACACGCAGGCGTCGATACCTTCCTCCAGCACCGTGGCACCAAGATATTGGCCCATCTTCCACGTGGCGACCGCCATGTCGGTCGGCGTATCGGCCGACAGGCCGAAACCTCCGAGGCCGCGATAGGCGACCGGGCGCAGGTAGTCGGTGGTGAAGTCGTTGGCTTTCAGCACATCGCGACAGGCTGCGTTGATCACATCAAGGCCGTAGGGCATGGGCATGTCGTAGATCTTGGCCGAGGCATACAGGCGCTTGTTGTGGTCGGTGAGGCGGAAGATCGCCGGGCCGCTGGGGGTGTCGTAGCAGCGGATGCCTTCGAACACCGACGATCCGTAGTGGACCACGTGGGACATCACGTGGGTGGTGGCCTCGGCCCATGGCTTGATCTTGCCGTTGTGCCAGATCCATTCGGGGTAACGCTGGGTCATGTCGAGGTCCGCGCAGAGGGGTGGAATCGCCGCATTTTAGGCGATTCGGCCGCAATGCCGACAGTGCGGCGCGGCTGCGGAAAAAAAAGACGGGACCATGCGGTCCCGTCCGGTGTTGCATCGCCGTTGCCGCGATCAGCGGAAGGCGGCGATGGTGGCCTTGGTGTTGTTCAGCACACGCTGGTTGTGGCTGGTGGCGGTGGTGCCCATGGCTTGTCCGCCGTAGGTCTTGGCGGGATT
>JAYUIZ010000279.1:0-2560 GCA_043765595.1 Lysobacter sp.
TGCAAACAACTACCGGGGAGAAGAGCTGCAGCAGCGCGGCGTGCCATTTCCAGTGGTTCCGCGCGACCAAGTCATGACGCGTGCGCTGGAACTCGCGCAAACGCTTGCGGAAAAGCCCCGTGTTTCGCTGATGGCGCTTAAAGATCATCTGAGCGCCCCCCTGCGTCAGGCATTGCCGGCCACGATCGCGCAGGAGGTCGCAATGCATACGGTGACCTTCGCGCAGCCTGAGGTGAAATCGAGGATCGCCACACTGTTCGGCGCTTAATATTGCCCGACGAACAAGCACGTTATCGCACCTGCGCGATTTCAAACGCTATCTGCTAACGAAGCCGCACCTCCAGTCAAGAGAAATAGTCATGAACATTCAAGAAATTTTCGCCATCATCGTCAGCCACACACATGAAGTTCTGCCCGGGCTCGAGGATCACAACTTCCAGTTCACGGACTCCCTGCGCGAACTCGGCGCAAATTCGATCGATCGCTCCGAGATCGTGATGCTGGCACTCGAGTCGCTGTCGTTGAAGGCGCCGATGATCGAGTTTGCCAAGGCCGAAAATATGGGCGCGCTGGCGACGCTGCTGCACGCCCGGCTCTGAAGATTCCCGGCCTTGAACATGCCCGCCTTGAACATCCCCGCTTTGAACATGCACGGCTCTGAACATGCACGCTGCTGATTCAGCGCCCATCGTCGTCTCCGGTATCGGCGTCACCGCGTCGATCGGGCAGGGTCGTTCCGCCTTCGTCGATGCGCTGCTAGCCGGGGAACACCGGTTCGCGACGATGCAGCGTCCCGGCCGGCAAAAGCCGCCTGCGGCCGACGATGTCGCCGCGCCCTTCATCGGCGCGGAGATTGCCGATCTGCGGATGCCCGATGCCATTGCCGCGGCGAAGCTGCGCAACCTGTCTTGGTCGGCGCAAGTCGCGCTCGCGACGCTGCACGAAGCTTGGGAAGACGCCGGGCTGGACGCCGTCGATCCCCGCCGCATCGGGCTGATCATCGGCGGCTCGAATATCCAGCAGCGCGAACTGGCGCTGAGCCAGGCCAAATACCAGGACCGCGTGGAATTTCTGCGTCCCACACACGCGATGACCTTTATGGATACCGATCTGTGTGGTGTGTGCAGCGAAGTCTTCGGAATCCGTGGGTTCGCCATCACCGTCGGCGGCGCGTCCGCGAGCGGACAGTTGGCGGCGATCCAGGCGATCGAGGCGGTGCGTTCCGGACAGGTTGACGTGTGCATCGCGCTCGGCGCGCTGATGGATCTTTCGTACTTCGAGTGCCAAGCCTTCCGTTCGCTGGGCGCGATGGGGTCGGATCGTTTCGCGCGCCGGCCGGAGCTTGCCTGCAGGCCATTCGACCGCGATCGCGATGGTTTCATTTTCGGCGAAGCGTGCGGCGCGATCGTCGTACGCCGCGCCGCCGACGCGATGCGCACGCCGTATTCCGAATTCAAGGGCTGGGCGATGGCCTGGGACGCCAACCGCAATCCTAATCCGTCGCTCGAAGGCGAAACCGCGGTGATCCGCGGTGCGTTGGCGATGGCTGGGTTGGCCGCGGATGCGATCGATTACGTCAATCCGCACGGCACCGCGTCTGTTGTCGGAGACGAAACCGAGCTGGCCGCGCTGCGTGCCTGCGGTCTTGATCGCGCCTATCTCAATGCGACCAAATCGCTGGTGGGGCATGCGCTTAGCGCCGCAGGCATGGTCGAACTCATCGCGGTGATGCTGCAGATGCAGGCGGGCCGCCTGCATCCGTCGCGGAATATGGACAACCCCATCGATGCGGGATTCCGCTGGGTGGGCGCGACTGCCATCGATCACGTCGTCGAGCGCGCGCTCAACATGAGCATGGGCTTCGGCGGCATCAATACTGCGATCTGCCTGCAACGCTGCTGATCGCTGCCATCCGTCATAAACACGCTTCCTTCAGGAGATTTCGATGAAAACCTACATGTTTCCAGGACAGGGCTCACAGGCGCGCGGCATGGGCGGCGGCCTGTTCGATGCGTTCCCGGAGCTGACCGCCAAGGCCGACGCGGTGCTCGGCTACTCCATCAAGGAACTGTGTCTTGAGGATCCGCGACGCGAACTGGGCAAGACCCAATTCACGCAGCCAGCGCTGTATGTGGTCAATGCGCTGTCGTATTACAAAAGGATCCAGGACACAGGCGAGACACCCGATTACCTCGCCGGTCACAGCCTCGGCGAATTCAATGCGCTGCTGGCGGCTGAATGCTTTGACTTCGAGACCGGCTTGAGACTGGTCAAGAAACGCGGCGAGCTGATGAGCGAAGCGACCCAAGGCGCGATGGCCGCCATCGTCAACGCCACCCGTGATCAGATCGAGGCGTTGCTCAAGGAGAAAGGGTTGGGCAACGTCGACATTGCCAACTACAACACGCCGCTGCAGATCGTCATCTCCGGGCCCACCGCCGACATCGCCGCATGCCAGGAGATCTTCCAGTTCGACCGGGTGATGTATGTGCCGCTCAATACCAGCGGTGCATTCCATTCGCGGCTGATGATCCCGGCGAAGCAGAAATTCGAGGCCTTC
>JAYUIZ010000280.1:0-7330 GCA_043765595.1 Lysobacter sp.
CGTGCTGTTGGCGGGCGCGCTTCCGCGCCCCCCATGGATCGTGTTGCCGTTGGCGCTGATCTTCACGGCAGCATTCGTCCTCGGGCGTTGGCGGCCATGGGCAGCGGCGATGGAGACACAATCCATGCCGAGAATACTTGGGCAACTGGCGGTCACGTTCGCAACGCAAGCGGTCATGGTGGCGGTGCTTTATCTGATCGGCCGCGGATGCGCCGCAGTTCTGGGACGCACGACGTCCGCGCCGTTCTCAAGCTGGGACATCGGGTATTGCGCCTTTGTCGCTGTCATCGGCATTGGACTGGGCGGCATTGCGGTATGGCGCGAGCGCGGCCGTCCTTCAGACGCGCTGTCGGCTTTTGCAGAAACAGGAATCGACGATGTCATTCCATCCGGCGAGACATCAAGGGATGAAATCCGGCTGCTGCCGGAACCCGTCACGTTGCAGAGTTTCTTTTCCGGCATCCATTACACCCATGCGCGTTACAACGGGCCAGAGAACAGCTACAACGGCACGCCAAATACGGACTCTGCCGGCACAGACGAAAAAATCGCTGCCGCCGAAGCGCGGCTCAGCATCGTCATGCCCGATGGGCTCCGCGCCATCTATCGCACGCAGAACGGCGGCTCCATCAACAATCTCTGTGTACCGAAGCCGGACGTCGGAACGCCACGCCTGTTCGATGAAGTCGTCACGCCGTTCAGCGGTTATGACGATCTGGCGCCCTGCGAAACGTTGCGGACGCTGTTCGATTCGTGCACGGACTACGCCGATCCGGACGAACCGGATCAATCGGACATGTTTCCCGATGGCTGCAACCGATTCATCGTTCTGGCGCAGTGGTATCGGCACACGCTGTTCCTGGACTACAGCGCGAGCGACATTCCCAGCGTGGGATTCGTGGATTTCGATCACATCGACTGGCAAACCCATTGCGTTCGCTGGCGCGATTTCGATGTGTTTTTCGCGGCGCTGAGGCACTACGAAACCCTGTAGCGTTCGGGTCATGCAATCGCAAGGCGAGCCGGACATCGCCTCGAATAAAATCCTGTAACGCGCAGGCCAGATCGATGGCCTGGCCTGCGCGCCTGCACAATCGAATCGATGCGCCTCAGGTCCTGCGCGCAGCGCCCGGTGGCTGATAGAGGCTCAGCATATTGCGATCCGGATCGACGAAATCCAGCGAGAGCCCGCCATCCGGCGCTTCGCTGACCGGAACCACGATCTCCACGCCCTTCGCGGCCAGCGCTTCGGCATAGTCGTCGATGCCGCCTTCCAGCCCGAATACCACCACCGGGCTATCGCCGGCTTTCGCCTGTCGCTGGATGAACACAAGCGTCAGTTCACCGAGTTCGGCGAGCGCGAACGGGCCGTCGTGACCGTCAATCTCGTTAACGGGAAGGCCGAGGGTGTCGCGATAGAACGCGACCGAGCGGTCGAGCACGGCGACGAAAAACACGATGGCGCCGACTTTGGCATTGATCAGCATGGAAACCTCCTGCGATTGGGTGTGCCTATTCGTTGCCGTCAGTGGGCGAAGTGTGAGCACGCCCGGGCGCGGCGACGCGCAGCACGATCAGATGCCCGTCGGCGTCATGGGTGCCGATGCCGTCGGTACCGCCCAGCGCGGCCTTCAGCGCCCGCCGGATCAGGCCGAACTCCAGATCCACCGTGCGCGCGGGATCGCGTACGTAGGCCAGCGCCAGCGCCTCCGCGCGCTGCGACGGCGGCAGCGCGCCCATGACCTTGCGGATCGAGGTCAGGCGCTGGCGGAACGCGGCCGCGCCGATCCCCAGCACCCAGCGGATTTCCTCCGCGTTCAAACCATGCAGCGCCAGCACCGCGACGCGGCGGGCCGCGGGCGGCAGCCGTTCGAGCAATACGCCGGCCGATTGCGGCGATTCTTCGTGTGCAAGCGCGACATCTTCATCCGCCACCGCCGCTTCGCGCCGACGACGGCGGATCGCGCTGCGCGCCTGCATCGCTGCCTGATTGCGGATCACCCCGGCCAACCACGCCGGGTCGTCGCTGCGCCCCTGTTCGAGCGCGATCAGCAGCGCGTCCTGCACCAGATCGTCGGCGTCGGCCGCCCTGCGTGCATGGCGGCGCGCTTCGGTGTGCAGGCGGCGATAGGCGTCGAGATTCATGTGTGATGACTGGTTATCGACTCAAGCAAGCCTAGCCGCGAACTGGCATCGACTTGGATGAATTGTTAGAGGTCAACATAGCGAGACCAGAATACACAATTGCTGTATTGACCAAAGATATCTTGGCTACGAGATGCCTCGCCGCTAAATCCATGACGCTCACAAACTGCTTTTATACGTTTGCCTAGCATTGAGTGAAATGTCTGGAAAGGAGTGTCGCTATCTACAGATGACAGTTCAGATATGTACGCATGCTGGTTCTGTTGGGCGATTTTTCGTATGATTTCGTGGGAGTCAAATTTGTTACCTGAATTAAGAATTGCTGTTTCAATTGACTCGTCTGAAATTTTCACGTGACTTTTAACTCCTGTTATCTGTTCTTGTCGTTTTCGCATCCGCCGTCTTCACGAAACACCGCCGTGCCTTGGCGGCCATCTGGCTTGATCCAGCCAAGATACATACCGCTGGTGTTGAACGGCATGTCGATATTACCGTCGACACCCATCACGGTCGCACCGCCGCCGTCCAGCTTCGACACTATCGCAGGCAAGCATCACATGCGGGCTCTGTTCCATCACAGCACGCGCCATCAGGATCGGATTGCGCATGGTGAAGGGCATCTGCGGGCGCATCGGGAATATCCGGCAGTGGTGACCACAAGCATAAACCCACCACTTGTAGAGCGGAGCAAAGCTCCGCTGCGCATCTGCACGCAGATTCTGTCTGCAGATTTCGTCAGTCTGTCCAACGCCACATCCGCATCCGCTTGTTGATACGGAGCAGCGCAGCTTTGCTCCGCTCTACGGACAACGGACAACGGGCGGGTGGCGGACAGCGGGTGGCGGACAGCGGGCGGAGCGGCGGGTCGTTATCGAGGTTATTGCTGACGCAGCGCCTCGATCGGGTCGAGCTTGGATGCCTTGCTGGCCGGGTAATAGCCGAACAACAGGCCCGTGGCGATCGAGAACGCCGCGGCGAGGCCGATGACCTGGCTGTTGAGCGCGATCGGCAACATACCGACCTTGCTGACCAGCAGTGCGCCGACCACCCCCAGCGCGATGCCGATGATGCCGCCGATCAGCGAGATCAGCATCGCTTCGGCCAGGAACTGGCGACGGATGTCGCGCGGGCCTGCGCCCACGGCCATGCGCAGGCCGATCTCGCGGATGCGTTCGGTCACCGACACCAGCATGATGTTCATGATGCCGATACCGCCGACGATCAGCGAAATGCCGGCGACCGCGCCGAGCAGCCACGACATCAACTTTGTCGTCTGGGTGCGCGCGGCGACGATCTCGGCGAGATTGCGCACGTTGAAATCGTCGTCCTCGCCCGGCTGGATTTTGTGGCGCTGACGCAGCAGCGCTTCGATCTCTGCCTGCGCAGTGGACAGGCCATCGGCGCTGGACACACCGACGGAGATTTGCTGCACCGCACCCGGAGGCAAGGATGCGTTGCTGGACATGCGCCGACGCGCGGTGCCCAGCGGCACCACGATCACATCGTCCTGATCCTGGCCGAAACCGCCCTGGCCTTTCGATTTGAGCGTACCGACCACGGTGAACGGCACGCGGCCGAGGCGAATGGTCTGCCCCAGCGCTTCTTCTTCGCCGAACAGTTCGCGGCGCACGCTCTCGCCGAGGATCGCCGACTTCGCGCCGCTGGTGTAATCGCGCGACTCGAAGCCCGGACCGCTGGCGAGTTCCCAGCCGTTGATCTCGAACCAGTCGGCCTCCACGCCCTGCCACGAACTGGACCAGTTGTTCTCGGCGTACACCGCCTGGGTGTTACCGCGCAGCAGCGACGTCGTGTACTGGATGCCCGGCACTTCGCGGCGAATGGAGTCGGCGTCGTCCTCGGTCAGGGTGAAGAAGTTGCTGCCGCTGATGCGCACGCCGCCCGCGCCGCGGCCGGCCCCGGGGCCGATATCCAGGCGCTGCGAGCCCAGACCCGACACGAGTTTCTCGATCTCGGCCTGGGTGCCCTGGCCCACCGACACCATCACGATGACCGCCGCGATGCCGATGATCACGCCCAGCGAGGTGAGCGCACTGCGCAGCCAGTTGCCGCGCAGCGCGAAGGTTGCGGTGCGCAGCACTTCGACGACAGTCATGCCGCCGGGAACCTGGTGTGGATCATGGCTCAGCGAATCATGGTTCAGCGAATCCTGCAGCTTCGGGTCGAGAGCAGCGGTCATGCGCCCGTCTCCGGCGCGGCATCGTGCAGCTCACCATCGCGCATCACGCAGATGCGGTCGGCGTGCGCGGCGACTTCGGCATCGTGGGTAATCAGAATAATGGTGTGGCCTTCGCGGCGCAGGCGTTCGAACAGGGCAAGGATTTCCTGCCCGGTGCGCGTGTCGAGCGCGCCGGTGGGTTCGTCGGCCATGATGATCGCCGGCCGATGGATCAACGCGCGCGCGATCGCCACGCGCTGCTGCTGACCGCCGGAAAGTTCGCTGGGACGATGCTGCATGCGTTCGCCCAGACCCACCGCCGCCAGCGCTTCCGCGGCGCGGCGCTTGCGTTCGGCAGGCGGCACGCGCGCGTAGCTCAAGGGCATGGCCACGTTGTCCTGCGCGCTCATCCGCGACAGCAGATTGAAACCCTGGAACACGAAGCCGATCTTGTCGCGGCGCAGAATCGCGCGCTCTTCGGCATCGAGCGTGGCGACATCCACACCGTCGCACAGATAGGTGCCGGAGGTCGGCGTGTCGAGGCAGCCAATGAGATTCATCAGCGTCGATTTTCCGGAACCCGATGGGCCCATGATCGCGACGAATTCGCCGTGTTTGATCTTCAGGTCGACGCCCTTCAGCGCGACCACTTCGGCTTCGGTGCCGGCGGAATAGACCTTGCCCAATATCCGTGTCTCGATCACGGGATGCGCCGGGCGGGCGCGCGGAACTGCATTCACTTGCCCGGCTCCGCGGTCTGCACGCCGATGATCACTTCCTGGCCGGCCTTGATGTCGCCGGTGATTTCGGTGCTGCTGCCATCCGACGCGCCCACGCGCACCATGATTTGCTTGGGCTTGCCTTCGGCCAGCACATAGACCGGGGCGCGGCGGGCGCCGACCAGCGCATTGACCGCGGCGTCCCACTGCTGGCGCTGCGATTCGCTCAAGGCGGCCCGGAAGCCGCCGAACTGCTGGTTGAAGCGTTCAAGCATGCGCTGACGCATCGCGCCGCTGGCGTTGTTGCCGCCGCCGGAAGATTGACCGCCACCGCCGGGTCTGCCGCCGCCGAACAGCGCACTGCCGCCCTGTCCCTGCGGCGGTGCCGCGGTGCGCGCAGCGTTGCGTTCGCGCATCTTCGTCAAGGCTTCGTCGAACGCAGCCTGCTGCGATGCGTCCAGCTTCAGCGAGGCGGCGATCGCCGGCAATTCTTCGCTCATGCCGCCGCCGCGCTGCTGCGGCTGTGCCTGCGCCGACGGGTTTTTCACCGGCGGCTTGAAGCGCATCGCCGCATTCGGCGCTTTCAGCACATTGTCGCGACGGCTGACTTCGATTTCGGCATTGGTGGTCATGCCCGGCAGCAGGGCCTGGTCGGCGTTGTCCACCGCAACGACCACCGGGTAGGTGATCACATTATTGGTATTGGTGGCCGACAGCCGCACCTGGCTGACCGTGCCGCGGAACTGGCGATCCGGAAACGCATCCACGGTGAAGCTCACCGACTGGGCCTTCTTGACCTGACCGATGTCGGACTCGTCGACCGCCAGCACGATTTCCATGCGCACCAGATCCTCGGCGATCTTGAACAGCACCGGTGCCTGCAGGCTGGCGGCGACGGTCTGGCCGGGTTCGACCGAGCGCAGTAGCACCACGCCATCGACCGGCGAGCGGATCACGGTGCGGCCGAGGTTGAGACGGAAGTTCTGCGTCGATGCCTGCTGCTGGCGGATCTGGGCCTGGGCCGAGGCCACCTGCGCCCGCGCCTGATCGCGCGCGGACTGGGCCAGATCCAGATCGCCGCGGGCGATGAGTTTCTGGTCCACCAGTTTGGCCTTGCGGGCGTAATCCAGCTCGGCGTTGCGCAGCCCCGCCTGGGCGGTCTGCAGGCCGGCGCGGGCATTGGCGATGGTGGCGTCGCCCTGCTCGATCTGGGTCTGGAAGGTGCTGGGATCGATGCGGGCGATGATCTGGCCCTTGGTCACCTCATCATTGAAATCGACCAGCACCTCTTCGACCTTGCCGGAGACTTCGCTGCCCACGTCCACAGTCGACAGCGCGCTGAGCGTGCCGGTGGCCGAAATCGCCACCCGGATGTCGCCCTGTTCCACAGCTGCAGTACGGAATTTCTGTTCGTCGCCACCGGCGCCGCGGCCTTTCCAGAACCAGATCGCCGCAGCGGCGACCGCAAGCGCGATCAGCACGATGACGACACGGGGAACACGCGGTTTGCGGGATGCGGGCATGGCGGCTCTGGAGATCGCGAATCGGAAGAGGGTGAACGCTCGCGGGCGCCCCGGGTTGGCCTTGAGGGCACGGAATGCTCCCGGAAAGCCGCTGCGGACCGGGCACCGGTGCGGCGCTCTGGATCATCGCATGATGCTTGCGGACGCCACCCGTGCCGACCCCGTTCCAATATCTAGCCCACATCGTCCTGCTGGTGTTATCGAACATTTTCATGACCTTTGCCTGGTAGTGGCATGCAGCCGCTGAAGTCGAAGAACTAGAGCCTGATTAGGACTGATCGTGGTCACGGCGTGGCTGAGCTTCCTGGACTGACGTCCGGCAGCGCATGCGAAGCGGGCTGTAGAGCGGCCTTCAGGCCGCTGCCCCACATCGGACTTCGATAATTACTGCATAAAAAGAGCAGCGGGCTGGAGCCCGCTCTACCGATCCGACGTTCAGAACCTGATCTTGCCGATCAGGATGTCTTTGTACATCACCCAATCGCCAATGAAAGAATAAAACGGATGCTTGAACGTCGCAGGCCGATTTTTCTCGAAGAAAAAATGCCCAACCCACGCGAACGCATAACCGCACAGCAGCGCACCCAGCAGCCACCACGCGTTGTCGTGCACGATCGCGGCGACGATGCAGCCGACCGCGCCGGACGTACCGACGAAGTGCAACCGGCGACAGATGATGTTTTGGTGTTCGCCGAGGTAAAACGCGTAGAACTCTCGGAAGCTGGAATAACCGGCCATGGGTATCTCCGATCAGGGCGTATGCGTGC
>JAYUIZ010000281.1:0-2549 GCA_043765595.1 Lysobacter sp.
CGCGCTCGCCGCCCTGATTCACCCGCGAGATCGTCTGCATGCGGGTGAACATGCTCGCCATCGCATTCGGGTCGTAACCGCCGCGGGCGAGCGTCTGGATGCCCAGCCGGTCGGCCTCGGATTCGTTGGAGCGGGTGTAGTCGATCTGCCGCTGGATCATCAGCGCCTGCGCCGACGCCAGCGCTGCCATCGACGCGTCGTCCGAAGAGTTGCCGCCCGCGGACTGGGCGATCGCGATCGCGCCCAGCATCGCCAGCAGAATCGGGACGCTGTCCTTCTGCGCGCGTTCGACGCTGCGCAGCACATGGGTCTGGGTGACGTGGGCAACCTCGTGCGACAGCACGCCCGCCACTTCGTCCTCGCTTTCCGCCGCCAGTACCAAGCCCGCATTGGTGCCGATGTAGCCGCCCAGCGTGGCGAACGCATTGAACTGCCGGTCCTTCAGCATGAAAAATGTGAACGGTTGCCGGGGTTTGTCGCTGGCCGACGCCAGACGATGGCCCACCGATTGCAGCCAGCCGTCGATCAATGGATCGTCCAGCACATAGCCGTAATGTCGCAATTGGCTGAGCAACATGCTGCCGTACTCGGCCTGCTTGGCCGGATTGAGCAGTTCATTGGCCGAGGAGCCGATATCGGGCAACCGGTTGTCCTGTGCCGGGGCCATGAACGCCGCGAGCGTGAAGGTAAGGGCAGCGATGGCAGCCGGCAAACGCATGGGCAGGATTCTCGGATGCAGATCAGTGGGACAGGATGCCGCTTATCGGCCGGATGGGCGTGAATACGTTGTTAAGCCAAGCGCCGCAGGGGCTTCGACCACATGCCGCCGGCTTCGTTCCAGGCATCGCAGCGTTGCGTGCGGCGGCTGGAAAAGGCCGGGTGCGGCCCTCATCATGTCGGTCTTGTGATTGATTGCCTCATATTCCCGGAAAGCCCGCGCAGCCGCGTGGCGAGGAGACCGCTTTGAGCGATGCCGCCCCCAAGACACCGATCGTGATCTACACCAGTGCGATCTGCCCGTATTGCGTTTCCGCCAAGAACTTCCTCAAAAGCAAGGGTTTGAGCTGGTCCGAGGTGAGGATCGATACAGACCCTGCCGAGCGCGAGCGGATGATGGCGCGGGCCCGGCGCACCAGCGTGCCGCAGATCTTCGTCGGCGATGTTCACGTTGGTGGTTTCGACGACATGATGGCGCTGCACCGCGCGGGCAAATTCGAGGCGCTGCTGAACGGAGATGGCGCATGAGCGGCGTCAGCGAAAACGACCAGATCGCCCCGAGCGCTAGCGACCCTGTCGGCACGTTCACCGACTTCCGCAAGCGCATGAACGAACGCATTCTGGCCGAACCCAATCAAGTCGTCCGCCGTTTCTTCGCGCTCGACACCCAGACCTACCAGGCCGGCGCGCTCGACGTGAAGACTAAGGAGTTGCTGGGCTTGGTGGCGTCGCTGGTGCTGCGCTGCGACGACTGCATCAGCTACCACGTCGCCCAATGCAAGGAAGCGGGCGTGAGCCGCGACGAGATGTTTGAAACATTCTCGGTCGGGCTGGTGGTCGGCGGTTCGATTGTCATCCCGCACCTGCGCCGTGCGGTCGATTTCCTCGACAAACTGGAACAGGGCGATGCCGCCGCCGTCGCGCCGGGCTACGACCACGGCTGAGTCCGGTAGCGGGTCGATGCGATGCTTTCGACCATGGTCTGAACGCGGCGTTCGAGCAGGATGTTCGAGCAGGATGAGCGCCGTTACGGCATAATTCGCCGGCTACGCGTGCAGAACGCTATTCGATCACGCTTGCGAACCACCATCCCGAATCCCGGCCCTGCGCGCTGCGCCGGGCCTGCCTGTACAGTCTTGTCTGTGCGGGCCTGTCTGGAACCAGATCATGACCCAAACGATTACCGTCATCCGCGGCGATGGCATCGGTCCAGAAATCATGGAGGCCGCGCTGTCCGTGCTGGATGCCATGAATACCGGGCTGCAGTACGAGGAAGCAGACGCCGGCATCGCCGCGCTGGAAAAGCACGGCGAATTACTGCCGCAGTCGACCCTCGACTCCATCCGCCGCAACCGCATCGCCCTCAAAAGCCCACTGACCACGCCCGTCGGCGAAGGCTTCAGCTCGATCAATGTCGAACTGCGCAAGCGCTTCGACCTTTACGCTAATGTCCGTCCGGCGAAGTCGTTCCCGAACACCAAGTCGCGTTTCCCCACTGGCGTGGATTTGATCACGGTCCGCGAGAACACCGAGGGCGCGTACATCGGCGAAGGCCAGACGCTTTCGGAAGACGGCGAAACCGCGATGCTCACCCAGAAGGTCACCCGCCGCGGCTCCGAGCGCATCGTCCGCTACGCCTTCGAGCTGGCGCGCAGGACCAGTCGCAAGAAAGTCACCGTTGTCCACAAGGCCAACATCCTGAAGTCGACCTCGGGCCTGTTCCTGCGCACCGCGCGCGTCGTCGCCGCCGAATATCCCGACATCCTCTGCAACGAGATGATCGTCGACAACACCTGCATGCAGTTGGTGATGCGTCCGGAACAGTTCGACAT
>JAYUIZ010000282.1:0-2548 GCA_043765595.1 Lysobacter sp.
CCGATCACGACACCCCTGCCGCTCCGCCGCCACATGCCCGCCACGACGGCAGGCGAAAAAAGCGTCGCAACGTGCCAACGGATGCGCCTACCTCTGCTCGACGTGTTCCTGTGTGTTGAGCGGCACCAAGCCCTGCTCGCCGACGCGATGTGTGCTGCATGGATACACGATCAGTTCGTCGATCACGTTCAACCATTCGCTGTTGAAACGCTCGATCAGGTTGCGCTGCCAGACGTGCGGCATGGCCCATATCTCTGCGCAGCGAGCTACGGCCGCGTCGTAGCTCGCGTGGCACTCGAAGTACACCAGATACAACGGCGTCTGCTGGTGATGGCCGTAACGGCGCTTCTGGATGCGATAAATGCTGTTCCTGTTCGCGTAGGCGTTCACCAGACTGGTTTCGGCATTGACGTAGTACGGCCGTCCTCGCGCAAACGCCAGCAGGTAAACGATCGCCTCCGGCTCCGGCAGTGGCCGGCCCCGCAGGCTGTCCAACGTCCAGACCGCCGCGTCGGTCGCCTGCATCTCGGAGCGACCTGCATCGATGTGCCGCGATGCTTGAGCTGGCGGCATTTGCACGTACCCAATGCCATCATTCACCGCCGCCTCCATCGCCTCCGCCATCGCCCTGCGGCCCCATCGAAGGCGACTGCGTGCGTGGACCGATCCGCATCGTCGGTCCCTTCGTGCCGTCCTGCTCCTGCTGTTCTTTGCGCGCTTGTTCCTGTGCCTGCTCCAGTGCCAGCGCCAGTGCTTGCTCACGCGCCTGCGCGACCGTCGAGGATTGCTCCAGCGGGGTCTGCAATGCCTGCGTCGCGTCAATGCTGGCACGGCGACAGTAGTCGGTCGTGGGATCGCCCTGAACCGGAATCAATGTACCCGGCAGGCCGAGGCCGGAAGGATTATGCCTGCTCGCGCACAAACCATCGACGCGGGTCGCAAATTTGTCTTCGGCGAGAAACTGCGCCACCACGCCGGCCGCCAATGTGCTTTTCTCATCATGTGTCAGTAAACCCGTCGGCACCACGTCGCCGCGCTCGATCCGGCTCAATGCCTGCGTGTACATCGCGTTGACAGGGTGCGCGGGCTGTGTCATCAGCAACGGAGCCGACTGCGCAGGCTCGGAATTGGTGGCCTGTAATCGATCCGGCTCGGTACGCGGCTGGGGTTCGTCATCGCGTTCGTCCCGTGTCGCCGCGCGATGGGCAAGTGCAGCATCGGGCGCAGTCGTAGCCAGTGCGGCAGGCTGTACTTCGATGCGCGCTGAGTGTTCGGTCTCGCGCCCGGACGTATTTTCGGCATCGCCTACGCCCGAAGCAGCAAGGCCGACGGTGCGCGGTGCGATAACAGGCGCCGGCGTCTCGCGTGCGCTGTCGCGTGTCCGGACGTCGTTCATCGTCAACGCGATGTCGTCGGGCGTTCCGTGAATGCCGCTACCGGCGCTGCGCAGGGTCATGGGTCTGTATTTGCCTTGGCTGGAATCGACGAACGAGAAACCATCGTTGCCCAAGCGCAGGCCGGTACTCTCCAGCTGCGCCTTGTCCAGCCCCAGCTTTTCCATATCCAGACTGATCGTCGGCGGGTTGACCCAATGACGGGTGTCGTCCGCAAGCTGTTGCACCAGATATGCGCCGTAGTAGTTCGTGTAGTCCGCTGCGCCGCCTGCGCCGAGGCTAGCCCCGGACTTGTCGAAATGGCACTGCGCGACGGGCTCCAGATTGATCGGTCCCGCCTTCGGCAAGCGGGTGTCCGACATGTACATGTCGGCGTCGAGGATGATGCCGGGTTCTAAGTTGGCCTTACCTTGAGGGCCATTTACGCAGTTTGTCGAAGGATTTACCCGATCCAGCATGTCCTTGTGTGATGGCGGCTTGCCTTGAAGATACTCAATCCGGCTCGCCAGCGCATCCCAGCCGTGCATCTCCGCCTGCGCTTCGTTGCGTCGAGCATCGCGGATGTACGCGCCCACCAACCCTGTCGCGTCGAATTCGCCACTCGGACCAGCATCACGGATGCCCTCAGTGATGGAGCTTGTCGTGTAGTAAAGCCCCTTCCTCGCTTTCTCCGCATACAGCGCGTGACCGGTCTCGTGACCGAGGGTGCTGGTGATGATGTCAAGACGGGTTTGAGAATCTTTCTTCAAAATTGGATCAGAAAATGTATCCGCGCTGATGTAGATTGCCTGCGCACTATCGTTGTAATGTCCACCTTCATTCGCACCGGGCTGCCCCATGCGGATGTGTTTCAATGTCCCAGCATTGACCGCCTCAGTCATGATCTGTCGCAGATGCGGCGAGCTGACGATGGCTGCTTCAATGTCCGCTCGCTGCTTCGCGGGCAATTCGTCAGTGAGATGTTGCAAGTTCGGAGATAGGTTATTCATCGAGAGGCCCACCGCTAATTCTGAACCCGCCGATACAAGTTCGCGGGCTACCTAAGTCTGATTTCATCGTATAAACGATTACTCCGATACCAAACCCAACCTTTTGTGTCGCCGAATCTCGGCCAAAACCCCAGGTCATATCTCCGCCACGATTGAAAGCACGCA
>JAYUIZ010000283.1:0-2547 GCA_043765595.1 Lysobacter sp.
GCCGATGAACACCACCTTCCCCATAGAACCCACCACCACCGAAGCCCAGGACACCATCCGCGACGAATTCGCGTTCTTCGGCGACTGGTCCGAGCGTTACCAGTATCTGATCGATCTGGGCCGCAAATTGCCCGTATTTCCCGACGACCGGAAAAACGACATGCATCGGCTGCTCGGCTGCCAGTCGATGGTGTGGATCGTGGCCTCGGGCGACGCTGATCGCTTGGATTTCGCCGCCGCCAGCGATTCGGCGATCGTCTCCGGCCTGATCTTCCTCGCGCTGCGGGTCTACGCCGGGCGCAGCGCCGACCAGATCATCGCCACCGACGCCCGCTACATCGCCGACATCGGCCTCGCCAAGCACCTGTCGCCGACACGCAACAACGGCCTGGCCGCACTGCTCGCCTTCATCAAGGCTACCGCGCAGGACGCGCTGCGCGAGCGCGCCTCGCGTACGCACTGACGCGCCCGACACCCACGGTTACGAACACTCACGCATGAGCCTGCCATCGTGAGCACGATCGAGAGCATCGCGGCACGGCCCGCGGATCCAATGCGCAACCGCGCGTTTCTCGGATTGATGGGTTACCGGCTACTCACCATTCTGTCTTACCAGATCGTCGCGGTCGCAGTGGGCTGGCATGTCTACGAACTCACCCACGATCCCTGGAAACTCGGCCTGATCGGTCTGGCTGAAGTGCTGCCGTTTTTCTGCGTAGCGCCGTTCGCCGGCTATCTGGTCGATCATCTGCCGAAGCGGCTGCTCGGCATCATCGCCTGCGTAGGTCTGAGCATCACCCCGATCCTGCTGGCGGTGGTCGCCTGGGGCATGGTGTTCAGCAGCGCCACCGAAACCCAGCCGCGGCTATGGTTGATCTATGCCGCGATCATGTTCACCGGCGCGGTGCGCGCCTTCCTCGGCCCGGTCTACAACACCCTGTTCGCCTGCGTGTTGCCGCGCGAACAATTCACGCGCGGATCGAGCATCGGCAGCGTGGTGTTCCAGACGGCGCTGGTGCTGGGGCCGGCGATCAGCGGCGGGTTGATCGGCCTGATCGACAGACTCGGCCACTATGCCGACGGCGCGACCGCGCAGGCTGGTCCTGTCTACGCGCTGGGCGCACTGTTCGCGTTGGGCGCTGCGCTGTCGCTGGCAACATTGCGCACCACCGAACCCGCGCTGTCGCATGAGCGCAGTCCGATTTTTTCCAGCATCGCCGAAGGCCTGCGCTTTGTGGTTCGCACGCCGGTCATGCTGGGGGCGATGGCGCTGGACATGTTCGCGGTGCTGTTCGGCGGCGCGGTGTCGCTGGCGCCGGCGTTCGCCAAGGACATCCTGGACGCCGGGCCGGAAGTGCTGGGCCTGCTGCGCGGGGCGCCGGCCGCTGGCGCGGTGATCGTGGGGCTGTGGCTGGCGCGGCGGCCGATCCAGCGCCACGCCGGGCGCTACCTGCTGATCGCGGTGGCCGGATTCGGCCTGTGCATCATCGGTTTCGGGCTGTCGGAGATCCTGTGGCTGTCGGTGGCCTTCCTGTTCTTCTCGGGCATGTTCGACGGCGTTTCAGTGGTGCTGCGCTCCACCATCCTGCAGTTGGCCACGCCCGACCACATGCGCGGCCGGGTGTCGTCGATCAACAGCATCTTCATCAGCTCGTCCAATGAACTCGGCGCGTTCTACGCCGGCTCGATGGCGCGACTGCTCGGGCTTGTCCCCGCGGTGGTCATCGGCGGCTGCGTCACCCTCGGGGTGGTCGCGTTCACGGCGGTTAAGTCACCGACGGTGCGGCGTCTGGATCTGAAGGATCTGCAGTGAATGCTCCTGCGAATCAACAGATATGTAGCTGTAGAGCGGCCTTGAGGCCGCTGCACTGTCTTCGGAGAAAACCAGCGGCCTGAAAGCTTCGTACTAACGCAGCAGCAAAAAGCCCCGTAGAAACGGGGCTTTGTTCATCCGCGGACAACCGGCTTAATCAATCGCCCTGCTGTTTCTGCAAATGCTCCCAGCGTTCCTGCTCGTCGATGGTGCGCTCGGCGGTGAGGCGCGCTTCGAGGCGGTGCAGGCCGATCTCTTCGCCGGAATCCACGCTGAAACCGTACTCGCCGGTTTCCAGACGCTTGAGCGTGCTGTCGATCTTGCCGATCAGTTTGCGGTAGCGGTCGCGGGTGCGCAGTTCGAGGGAGTTCTCGGTTTCGCGGGTGGCGCGTTCGGCATCGTCGCCGACATCGCGCACTTCGTCTTTGAGGTTCTCGATGGTCTGCTTCGATTCCTCGATCAGATCGGCGCGCCAGCCCAGCAGGCGATGGCGGAAGTACTCCAGCTGCAGGGTGCTCATGTATTCCTCGTCCACGCTGGGCTTGTAGCCGGCGGGGAGGATCGGGCGGCCGGTGGCCTCATCAGTCTTGTAGGGAATCACTTTCACCTGGGTCTTGGGGACGGGCGCTGCTTGGCGCGAAATCACGGCCACGGCGACCTTGCCGACCGCGGGGCGGGGGGCGATCACCGCTGGTTTGCCCGCGGCTTTCGACGCCGGCTCGTTTGGATTGGGT
>JAYUIZ010000284.1:0-7274 GCA_043765595.1 Lysobacter sp.
ACCGTTGGCGGCACCACTTACGGCGTCGCCAAAGGCGTAACGCTGCATCCGGTGCGCGTGCTGGACTGCGGCGGCTCCGGTACCTGGTCCGGCGTCATCGACGGCATGAACTGGGTCGCGGCCAACCGCATCCTGCCGGCCGTGGCCAATCTGAGCCTGGGCGGCGGGGCCAACTCTTCGGTGGACGCTGCCGTCGCCGGCCTTACCAACGCGGGCGTCACGGTGGCCGTGGCTGCAGGCAACAGCGCCACCGATGCCTGCGGATTCTCGCCGGCACGCGCACCGTCGGCCATCACGGTCGGTTCCACCACCAGCACCGACGCGGCGTCTTCGTTCACCAACTGGGGCACCTGTCTGGACATCTTCGCACCGGGTTCGTCGATCACCTCGGCGTGGCACACCGGCACCAGCGCGACCAACACCATCAGCGGCACGTCGATGGCGTCGCCGCATGTGACCGGTGCCGCTGCGCTGCATCTGGCGAACAATCCCAGTGCCACGGCCGCAGAGGTGACGACGGCATTGATCAATGCATCGACGCCGAACGTCGTGACCAACCCGGGGCCGGGTTCGCCGAACCGCCTGCTCTACACGCTGGGCGGCGGTGGCGGTGGCGGCACTCCGCCGGTCATCACCAACTTCCTGTGTCCCGATTTCTCGAACAGCGGCGGCGGCATGTACTGGTGCGAAGTGACCTACAGCTCGGCAACGCCAGCGACGGTCCGCTGGCCGAACGGCTCGGGCGACATTTACTACTCGGGCCGTTGCAGCTCCGGTTCGCGTCCGACGGTCACGGTGACGGTCAGCAACGCCTATGGTTCGGTGTCGAGCAGCAGGACCTTCAGCTGCCCGACGGGTCCGATTCCGTAATCGGCTCGACAGCAGAGGCTTGACCTGCATCGGGGCGCTTCGGCGCCCCGATGTCTTTCCGGCACGGCTCAGCGCACGCAGGTGCTGCCGCGATACGACCGGGCGAGACGGTCGAACTCGACCTTGCGGTCGTCGTCGCGACCGCCGCCGAACTTCCAGCGGAACTCGGCTTCGTCAACGCGTTTCTTCCACACCGCGCAAAGCTTTTCGGCCGGCACCGCGGTACAGGCATCCCGCCGCATTTCGCAGGAGCTGCCGGCGGCGCTGGCGGTGGTGCCGTCGATGCCCATGGACTGCACGGGCGCGCAGGTGGCGGGCGGTTCGGCGGTGTCGCCGAGGTAGTCGCGATCATCCCAACTGCGGCATTGGAACAGCGGCGACGGTGCGCTGCGTACGATGGGCGCGACAGGCGCTGCTGCGGGCGGCGGCAGCTTTGCAGCAGCCGGCGCGGGTTTGGCCGCCGGTGCCGGAGGCGCGGCCACCGCAGCCGGCATTGTCTGCAGCACGCCAACCTTGCGCACACTCTGCTGGCTGCCTTTCGGGCAGGGCACGTCGTTCTGCAGGGTGACCGCACCGCTGGCATCGATGCAGCGATAGATGGTCATGTCGCTCTGGGCGTGGGCGGGCAGGTACAACGCCCCTGCAAGCAGCGCGATGGTGAGTACACGGGATTCAATCGAAAACATTCAGCGGCAGTCCTGGTCCAGGCGGGCGTTGATACTGCGTTCCTCACTGCCCAGCAGGGCGCGCTCGGAAGGTTGGGCGATGGTGAAGCGGCGGCGCAGATCGCTGCGCTGGTCGCGCAGGCGCACACAGACTTCAGCCTGCGGCAGCGCATGGCAGGGATCGCGCACCCAAGTGCCGCCGCCGAACTCGGTGTAGGTCGGCACCAGCACCCGGGGGCGGCCGCTGTCGTAGCCGCCGCTGACACGGCCATTGTCGACGCGGATGTTCAGCTGGCCCGGTGGTTGTACGGGATAGGGCGCGATCGGATAACCATTCGGCCAGATCGGCACCCAGCGCGCCCGGCCTTCAGGCGTATCGCTGAGATAACGGGTGTTGTCGGAAGCGACGCATTCGTATAGCGGTCGCGGCGTGTTGACGATGATGACCTGCGGCGGCGGAGCGGTCGCGACGCCCAGCGGCGGCGGGGCCACCGGTTGCGGCGGCAGCGGCGGTCGCAGCAGGGCGTCCTTGGGCCGCACCATGCTGCGGATTTCCTGACGTTCGCCCTTGAGACAGGGCGAGTCGCGCAGGGCCAGACGGCCCTTGGCATCGGTGCAGCGGTAGATGGTGACCGCGTCGCCGTCCTGCGCCGACGCCGGCATCGCGACAACGGTGGCCAGCGCAGACAGCATCAGCGGGAGGATCGAAAACCGTGTGGGGAACGGGCGCATGGGCACATCTTGCGCGCAGCCACCCGCACAGGGAAGACCGCGATGTCCGCGAAGCTGAAGCCTTGCAAACCCGGACGCATGGCTTGCCGGCGCGCGGAAGGATTTTCGCCCCGCTGCGATGGGTGCGATGTGGAATCGGCGCTCAACCGCAAACCGATGAACCCGCGTCATCCCGAACGCCCGCGTAGCGGATGGAGGGATCTGCGGGGCCTTTGTGTTGCCGGGGCGCGGAACACCCACCTGAACCCCCGCCCCCGCGCTATACGCAAGGGGAGGGGCGCATCGCCCGCAGAAGAGTGGATCGTCGCCTGCTGTGGTTGCAGGTAACCATTCCCTCCCCTTTCGGCGCAGGCGAAGGGCAGGGAGTTGACTGCCGTCAGAACGGCGCGTCGTCCTTCTGCTTCTTGATCACCCGCTTCACGCCGACATTGGCGCTGGACGTGGTGAGCAGCGATTTCGCCGCTTCGGGATGGTCGTAGAGCGGGACGCGCTTCGCCGGATCCTTGGCCGTCGACTTCTTTACCGTCGTTTTGCCAGCGGTTTTTTTCGCGGGCTTCTTGGCAGCCTTCTTGGCCGGCGCTTTCTTTGCAGCGGCAGCCTTCTCGGCCTTCGGCGCGGCGGCTTTCTTCGGTGCGGCTCTCTTGGCAGGCGCTTTCTTGGCGGCGGCCTTCTTGCCGAAGCCCTTGCGCATCGGTTTGCCGGTGGTTTCCATCAGCTCGGTGGCTTCCTCCAGCGTCAGCGACGCGGGCTCGCGGTCCTTCGGAATTTTGCCGTTGAGTTTGCCGTCGCTGAGATACGGGCCGTAGCGGCCGTTGAGCACCTGGATGTCGCTGCCCACGAAGTCCTTGATGATCCGGTTGCGGGCGATCTCTTCCTTCTCTTCGATCAGAAACACAGCCCGCGCCAGGTCGATGGTGTACGGGTCGTCTTCCTTCTTCAGCGACGCATACACGCTGCCGCGCTTGGCGAACGGTCCGAAACGGCCGATGCCGACGCTGACTTCCTCGTCCTTGTCCTCGCCGAGCTTGCGCGGCAGCCGGAACAGCTCCAGCGCGTTCTCCAGGGTGATCGTGTGCATGCTCTGGCCGGGGCGCAGGCTGGCGAAGGTCGGCTTGTCCTCGTCGTCGGCGGTGCCGATCTGCGCGTAAGGGCCGTAGCGCCCCAGCCGCACGCTGACCGGCTTGCTGGATTTCGGATCGACGCCCAGTTCGCGCGCGCCGGTGGCTTCGCTGCGATCAACCGATTCGGTCTTGGCATCGACCAGTTCCTTGAACGGGCCCCAGAACCGCTCCATCAGCGGGATCCATTCTTTTTCGCCGCGGCTCACTTCGTCCAGCTCGTCTTCGAGCTTGGCGGTGAAGTCGTAGTCCACATAGCGGGTGAAATGCCCGCTGAGGAAATTGCTCACCGCGCGGCCCACGTCGCTGGGACGGAAGCTGCGGCCTTCCATTTCCACATATTTGCGGAACAGCAGGGTCTGGATGATCGACGAATACGTCGACGGCCGGCCGATGCCGTATTCCTCCAACGTCTTCACCAGCGCCGCTTCGGTGAAGCGCGGCGGCGGCTGGGTGAAATGCTGGTCGGTGTGGATGCGGTCCAGCGGAATGCGGTCGCCGGTCTTCATCGCCGGCAGCTTGCGGCCTTCGTCGTCGTCGTCGTTCTTCTGGTCCTTGCCTTCCTCGTAGACGGCAAGAAAGCCCGGATCGACCACCGTGGTGCCGCTGGCGCGGAAGCTGTGGTCGCCGCCCGCGGCCAGATCCACCGACACGGTGTTCAGCGTGGCCGGCACCATCTGCGAGGCGACCGCACGCTTCCAGATCAGTTCGTACAGGCGGCGCTCGTCGTCGCTGAGGAAACGGCTCACCTGCGATGGCGTGCGCAGCGCGGAGGTGGGACGCACCGCTTCATGCGCTTCCTGCGCGTTCTTGGATTTGGTCTGGTACATATTCGGCTTGTCGGGCAGCGCTTTGGTACCGAAATCGCGGGCGATGACGTCGCGCAGCTCGCTCAGCGCTTCGGCCGACAGGCTCACCGAGTCGGTACGCATGTAGCTGATCAGGCCAACCGCGCCTTCCTCGCCGATCACCACGCCTTCGTACAACTTCTGTGCGACCTGCATGGTGCGCTTGGTGGTAAAGCCTAGCTTGCGCGAGGCTTCCTGCTGCAGCGTGGAGGTGGTGAACGGCGGCGACGGCCGGCGCTTGCGCTCCTTGCTGACGACATCGGTGACCTGCAGCACGCCCTGCGCCGCAGCCACGATCCGCTTGCGCGCGGCTTCGGCGGTGTCGCCATCGGTGATCGTGAATTGCTCGAACTTCTTGCCGTCCAGTTTGTTGAGCTTGGCGGTGAACGACTGCGTCGGGTGCGCGCACTCGGCCTCGATGCTCCAGTATTCGCGGGCGATGAAGGCTTCGATCTCCTCCTCGCGCTCCACGATCATGCGCAGCGCTGGCGACTGCACGCGGCCGGCGGACAGGCCGCGCTGCACCTTGCGCCACAGCACCGGCGACAGATTGAAGCCGACCAGATAATCGAGTGCTCTGCGGGCCTGCTGGGCGTCGACCAGATTGACGGCAATGGCGCGCGGCTTGGCCATCGCTTCCTTGATCGCCCGTGGGGTGATTTCGGTGAACACCACCCGCTCCAGGGTGCGGTCCTTGAGCAGGCCGCGCTCCTTCAGGATCTCGGCGATGTGCCAGCTGATGGCCTCGCCCTCGCGGTCCGGGTCGGTCGCGAGGTAGAGGTGGTCGGCGGCTTTCGCGGCCTTGGCAATGGCTTCGACGTGTTTCTCGTTCTTCTCGATCAACTCGTAGCGCATGGCGAAGTTCTGGGTCGGATCCACGGCACCCTCTTTGGGCACCAGGTCACGGACGTGGCCATAGGAGGCGAGGACGTGGAAATCCTTGCCGAGGTATTTGTTGATCGTCTTGGCCTTGGCCGGTGATTCGACGATGAGGAGGTTCTTTGCCATTGCGGGGTGGGGGTTCCGAAGGGGGTATGCCGATATCGGCCGGCACCGTCGGCTGGGCGTTTCAGGGACGCCCGGCCAGATGGCGACGCCCGGGGAGGCCCGGGCGTCGCTGCGTTCTCTTTTTTAGTGGTGTCATGTCCGGGCCGCCTGTGTCAAGCGGAATCGACAGCAGCGGCCCCACGGACGACCTGGAGACGGGGATTCTCCGGCAGGCGGACCCAAGCCGCATCGGGCTTGCAGGCGTTACAGAGCGAACGACGGTCCCCCAAGGCTGTCGTTCGCCCGGCAGGGATCAGTTCATGCCGCCCAGCATCATCGCGCCCATCACCGCGTACAGGGCGACGAGGCCCAGAATGCCAAGGCCGGCCAGCGCAAGAATGACGATGGTGACCGTCCCCAATTCTTCGCGCTGCCACTCGGGATGGTCGGTGAACGCATATTTGTCCACCACCAGCGTGTCGCAGATCATGTCGTGCAGCGCCTGCTTGCGCACGGTGAACGCGGTCATCAGCCCGGAAATGATCACGCCGAGGCCGCAGGTCAGCAGGGTGAACAGGAAATAGGCGATGTAGCGCAGGAAGCCGCGCCAGAAACCGATGGGCTGGCCATCGCCGCGCACGACCTTGACGCCGACCGCCATCTTGCCGAGGCTGGCCTGGTGCGAGGATGCGTACATCCAGCCGAAATAGACCGCAGGCAGCACCAGCAGGATCAGGTACATCAATCCGATGAACGCGATGCTGGCCCCGCCGGCAAACGGATCGGACGAACTGTTCATCAACCCGGCCGCGCCCAGCCCGAAGATCAGGCCGAATGGAATCAGCAGCGCGTACGAGGCGGCGGTGGTGACGAAGGAATCGATGAAACTCGCCGCGAAGCGCTTCCAAAGCCCGGCATAAACCACCCGGCCGCCTGCGACGACCGCGCTGCCTTCGTCCACCCGCGCCAGCGGCGGCGCGTAGGGCGATGCCTCGACGATCGCGTAGGGGCGATAGGCGCCGTCATCGGGCGCGGCTTCGACCGCCTTGACCAGCGCTTCGGCGCGTGGATCGTCAGGCGCGTCACCGGCGACCACTTCGCGGATCATCTCGCGCCAGGGTTTCCATTCGGACATGCCTTCGCGCCAGACCAGCGTTTCGGGCGGCAGCAGGCCTTTGGTGTGCATGGCGGCCAGGTCGCCGGCGCCCACCGGGCCGTGCTGTGTGCGCTGGGCATCGCTGTAGTACCACTCGGTCATGGGATCGGTTTCCGTCAGGGAGAGACTGGGTTGTCTGAAGTGTCGTAAGGGGCATCGTCGGCGCGGCATCGCGGCGACCGGTACTTGGCCGGCAAGGTGCCGCCGCTGCAATCCCACTGGCTGTCGCCGGATTTGAAGATCGCGGTCTTGCCGTCGAGCTGCGGATCGACGTTGGCGAACGTCAGCTCGATCGTGCATTGGCCGTTGGCGTTGCCGCCGACCCGCACGACCCCCTGCCCGGTGAGATTGGCGCCGTTTTGGCCCAGCTCGAACACGTCGGGATCTTCCAGACCGATCGCCGCGTTGTCCGGGCACTCGTCCGTGTCTAGGCGGTGAAGCTCGATCGAAGTCTGCAGGTTGCTCACGCGGAGTTCGGCCGCCGCGACTTTTGAACGAAGCATGTAATCGTTGTAGGCCGGGATGGCGATGACGGCGAGCATGCTGGCGATGAAGACCCCAAACACCAGCGCCACCGCGCCGATGATCGCGGCGATCGCGCAGCCGGACATGCCCGACTTCTGCGGCGGCGCGGACGGCGGCGGACCGCGATGGGCGAAGGCGTCGGCCATCTGGTCGCTGCGCGATTGGCCGGGCGGAAGCGGGGGCGGCATGGACATGGACACTCCTTGGTCAGGCGCCGCAGCGCGGCGGCGCATACCCGACGGGGATGTCTTGGTTGCGGCAATAGAGGATGACTTCTTCGCCGGCCATGTTCACGTCGTACTGCACGCGCTTGCCCTCCACCTCGGGCCCGAGACCGCGGAAGCCGACTGCATAGGCGCATGTGCCGCTCTGC
>JAYUIZ010000285.1:0-7263 GCA_043765595.1 Lysobacter sp.
GGTCTGATCGTGGTCGACATGCACGCCGCGCACGAGCGCATCGGCTACGAAAAACTCAAGACCGCGCACGACAACACCGGCCTGCGCATGCAGCCGCTGCTGGTGCCGCAGACGGTCGCCGTCTCGGAACGTGAAGCGGAAACCGCCGAACGCGAGGCGGCGCTGCTGGATACGCTGGGTTTCGAGATCACCCGCAGCGGGCTGCAGAGTCTGACCCTGCGCGGCGTGCCGGCGCTGCTGGCGAATGGCGAAACCGAAGCGCTGCTGCGCGACGTGATCGCCGATCTTGTCGAACACGGCGAATCCAGGCGCGTTGCCGCCGCGCGCGACGAACTGCTGGCGACGATGGCCTGTCACGGCGCGGTGCGCGCCAATCGTCGCCTGAGCATTCCGGAAATGAACGCGCTGCTGCGCGAGATGGAAGCCACCGAGCGTTCGGGGCAATGCAATCATGGCCGCCCGACGTGGGCGCACTTCACGTTGGGCGAAATCGACCGTTGGTTCCTGAGGGGGCGCTGAGTATGGAAACGTTGCAAATGCAGAGGATTCGGAGCGGTTGGCGATGTGCGGGCAGCGCCGCGGCGCGCGTGTTGGGATTGTCGATGCTGATGCTGTTGGCGGCGTGCGGCGACAAGTCATCGACCCCTGAAAAGCCCGCGCTCAGCGCGGACGAAGCGCAATATCTGTCCGACGAAAACCTGTGGCGCATCCAGCGCCAGGAAAAACTGACCCAGCCCGATGGCTGGACCAGTCTGATCGGTCTGCACTGGCTCACATTGCCGTCGCATTACGTCGGCAGCAGCGCGCGCAGCGGCATCCGTATTGCAGCCGGGCCGGAATCGCTGGGCATGTTCACGCGCGACGGTCAGCGCGTGTTTTTCACGCCCGATCGCGGCGTCCCGTTGACCCTCGACGGCGAGCCGCTGAAGGGCCGGGTCGAACTGAAGGACGACAGTCAGGGCACGCCCAGCGTTGTCGGCTTCGACGAGGGCAAAGGCAAACTCACTGTGATCCAGCGCGGCGGCAACCGCGGGCTGCGCGTGAAGCATGCCGACGCGCTGACCCGCACCCAGTTCCAGGCGATCCAATACTGGCCGCCGGATCGCGACTGGCGTGTCGAAGCCACCTTCGTTCCGCATCCCGCCGGCAAGACGCTGCCGATCGCGACGATCATCGGCACGACCGAAAATACGCCAAACCCGGGCGCGCTCGAGTTCCAGCGCGAAGGCAAGACGTTTCGGATAGAAGCCCTCGATCAGGGCGAAAACACGCTGTCGCTGATCATCGCCGACCTCACCAGCGGCCACGAAAGCTACGGTGCGGGCCGTTATCTCGATGTGCCGCGTCCGGACGCGCAGGGCAAGGTCGTGATCGATTTCAATCGCGCCTACAACCCACCGTGCGCGTTCACGCCGTTCGCTACATGTCCGCTGCCACCCAACGAAAATCGCCTCGATCTGGCCATCACTGCCGGCGAAAAACGCTACAACGTCAAACACTGACGTGCCGGCAGATCCCCATAACCCAAGGATTTCCATGCGTATTCATCCTCTTCTGATCGGTTCGCTGGTCGCGGTTGCGGTCTCCGTCGCGGCCATCGCCGCTGACCGCGCCAGCCCCGTACCGACGAAAGCGGCCGCCACACCGCCTGTGCCGCTGCTGTGGAAAGTGTCCGACGCCGACAATGATCTGTATTTGCTCGGCTCGTTCCACATGCTGCGTGCCGGCGACTACCCTTTGTCGAAGGATGTCGATGCCGCTTTCGACGATGCCGAAGCGCTGGCATTCGAGCTGTCGCCCGAAGAACTGCTGTCGCCGCAGCTGGGCGCGGCCATGGGACAGGCGGCGCTGCGCACCGACGGCAAACCGCTGAACAGCGAACTGCCCAAGGCTACCATCGCGAAACTCGACGCCTGGATGGCCGCCAACGGCAAGGAGTTGAAGAAGATGGGCGCGCCCGCCGAGGTGTTCCAGATGTTCGAGCCGTGGTTCGTGGGCATGACGATTTCGATCGTCGAGATGGGCAAGCAGGGTCTGGACTCGGAGTTGGGGCTGGACATGCATCTGATCGGCCGCGCCGGCAAGGCGTCGAAGCCCACGTCGGGCTTGGAGAAGGGCAGCGAGCAGATCGCCGTGTTCGACGGGATGAGCAAAGCCGAACAGCTGCAGTTGCTGGAAGAATCGCTCGACGACGCGGTCGATGCAAAAGCGGAGATCGAAAAGCTGCACGCGGCATGGCGTCGCGGCGACCAGGACGCGCTGTGGAACGGCATGGCCGCGGATATGCGCCGCGAATACCCGCAGCTGTATCGCAGGATCAACGTCGCCCGCAACGACGCCTGGGTGCCGAAACTGCAGCGCATGCTCGACGATGAAACGACCGACGATACGCTGGTGGTGGTCGGCGCACTGCATCTGCTGGGTGATGATGGCGTGGTCGAAAAACTCCGCGCGAAAGGTTACAAGGTCCAGCGCGTGTGCTCTGCATGCACCAACCCATGACCGGCAGATCGCCGCAACTCGGGTAATGACGCAGCGACTCAGACTTCGGATGCGCGCGCGCGGACGTTGTCGATCAGCACGATCTTCTGCCAGATGTTGGACGACAGCCCCGTTGTCAGGCTCTGGATGTCGTTGACCGCACCGAGTATTTGCGGGTCATCAAGATATTGCACGTACAGCGCCGAGATCTTGCTGATGATCGCCAGCATCTCGGTACAGTAATCCAGATAGCGCGCCAGCTCGAAGCGCGACAAGTTGCGCTGCGGCGACGATGGGGTATTCATCGTCGGCGACAGCAACTGCTCGGGATCCTTGGTCAACTGGTGCATGTCGATCACGTGCGCGAGGCTGCGCAGCTGATGCAGCGCGCGCAGCGCCTTGCGGCGCTTGAGCCTGGCTTCGAAGGTGGTCAGGAAAAACACCGCGATGCCCAGGAAGATCACATCGTTGATCGCCGATTCGATGATCGGCAGCAGCGCGAATAATTCCAGCCGCGATGTCGGCGCGCTGGCGGACGCCGCCACCAGCCACAGCAGCGCCACCATCGACAGCAGCGTCAGCCCGACCCCGACGCGGATCGGCCAGTTCGGGCGGCGGATATGCTGGATGCCTTCGATGGTGTCGCCCGCAACGACCAGCACCTCGTGCCCGACCTTGGACAGCCCGGATGTCGGAAAACGTTCGTCAATGCGCGTGCTCAAGCGCGCGCAGGTGGCGACGATGGCATCCGCATCCAGCGCGCGATAGGTCATGTTGTGGCCTCCATAGCGGCGGCGGTGGGTACAGGCACGACCAGCACGATACAGTCGACCGGGCAGGCCGGCACACACAGTTCGCAGCCGGTACACAGCGGCTCGATCACTACGTGCATGTGCTTGGCCCCGCCGATGATGGCGTCGACCGGACAGGCCTGGATGCACTTGGTGCAGCCGATGCAGTCGGCTTCCACCACCACCGCGACCTGCGGCGCTTTATGCGTGCCGCGCGAGCGATCGTACGGCCGCATAGGCACGCCCAGCGCATGCGCGAGCGCACGCGCACCGGCATCGCCGCCCGGTGGGCAATGGTCCACGCCCGCTTCGTTGCGCGACATCGCTTCGGCGTACGGTCGACAGCCTGGGTAGCCGCATTGACCGCACTGGGTCTGCGGCAAGAGGCGGTCGAGACGTTCGATCAGGTCATGATTCATCACGATCAACGGATCACACCGCATAGCGTGAATTGTAATGATTGGGGTATCTGAAAACGCCAGCGGCCCCCAATGCTTCAGCAGTCTCCAGGCAGGCTGTTGAAGCGATTACGCCCCAAAGCAAATCCCCCGTAGCCCCCTTTTTCAAAGGGGGCGAAATGCCTGAGAAGCAAGTTGCAATATTTTCAGAGGAACTTGCTTTCGTCCTCAATGCCTGTTGTTCCCCCCTTTTAAAAAGGGGGGCAGGGGGGATTTGCTCTTCGCGCCAGCGCATGCAGTCGATTAGAAAGCCGAGAAAGTGGGGTTCACTCAGGCTTTGAACTGCCGATGCGGCTTCTCCATGCGCCGCGCACATCGAGGAGCGCGACATCATCTCAGCGCACCGGCATGCCGGGCTGCGCGCCGCTGTCGGCATCCAGCAGCGCCAGCGCGCCGCCGTCGAAACCGGCGGAGAGAATCATGCCCTCGCTCACGCCGAAGCGCATCTTGCGCGGCGCGAGATTGGCGATGAACACCACGCTGCGGCCGACCAGCGTCTCCGGCTCGCCGTAGCTGCCGCGGATGCCCGAAAAGATCTGCCGCTTGCCGAGTTCGCCGGCATCCAACTCGAAGCGCAGCAGTTTGTCCGAGCCTTCGACGAACTCGCAGACCAGCACCTTGCCGATCCGCAGATCGAGCTTGGCGAAGTCGTCTATACCTATGAATTCGCTTTTCGCTGCCTCGGCTTTCGGCGTCTCGGATTTTGCCGCTTCGGCTTTTGTAGGAGCGGCTTTTGTAGGAGCGGCTTCAGCCGCGAGCTTTGCCTTGGCGTCCGCGGGCTTCGCTGCTCCCGCCGCTCCTGCAGGTGCAGTCATGGTTTCTTTGGAGGCTTCGGTCATGGCTTCGATTTGCTTCGGGTCGATTCGGGTGAAAATTGGTGTGTAGGGCTGGATCGCATGGTTGAGAAGGGGTTCATCGAGATCGCTCCAAAGTGTGATCGGCGCGGCGAGGAATGTCTGGGCGTGCATTGTGATGTTCGGCAGCACCGGCTTGAGATAGGCGGCGAGCAGGTGAAACACATTCAGTGCGGCAGTACACACAGCATGCAGCCGCTCGGCGGTACCAGGTGTTTCCAGCTGCTTAGCCAACTGCCATGGTCGCTCGATAGCCACATAGGCGTTAGCGTGGTTGCAGACTGTCATGATCATACGCAATGCATTTGCGGGATCATTGTGTTCGTAGGCCGATTTGATGTCCTCACGAAGCTGCAGCGTATCCGTATACAGTTCGTTGCCTGTGCGATGGCGGCTCTCTAACTCGCTCGGTCCGCCGACGATTACCGTGCGCTCATGATTCATCGTGTTGCCCAGCACGCCCTCAAAGTATTCGTCGATGAATCCTGCGCAGCGACTCGCGATGTTCACGAACTTTCCCACAAGATCGCTGTTCACCCGCGCAACGAAATCGCTCAAATTCAAATCCAGATCATCCACTCCACCCGAGGACTTCGCAGCGTAGTAATAGCGCAGCGCTTCCGGCGGAAGCCCGGCATCTAGATAAGTCTTCGCCAACACAAACGTGCCGCGCGACTTCGACATCTTCGCGCCATCGACCATCAGATACCCGTTGACATGCAGCCGCGTCGGCGCACGCAACCCCGATCCCTTCAACACCGCCGGCCAGAACAGTCCGTGGAAATTGACGATGTCCTTGCCGATGAAATGATGCAGCTCGGTTTCACTGTTGCGGTTTTGATCTTCCGCAGTGAACGCATCAAAATCATAGCCCTTCACATCGCACAGCGCCTTGAAGCTGCTGAGGTAACCGATGGGCGCGTCCAGCCAGACGTAAAAATACTTACCGGTCTGTCCGGGAATCTCGAAGCCGAAATAAGGCGCGTCGCGGGAGATGTCCCACGGGCGCAGGCCGCCGTCGGAATCCAGCCATTCCTGTAGCTTCGCCTTCATGCCCGGCACCATCACGGGGCCGGCCAGCCACTCGCGCAGGAAGCCTTCGAACTGGTTCAGCTCGAAGAAGAAATGCTCGGAGGCGCGCATCTCGGGCGTAGCGCCGCTGATGACCGAGCGCGGATCCTTCAGATCGGTGGGCGCGTAGGTGGCGCCGCAGTTCTCGCAGTTGTCGCCGTACTGATCGGCGGCGCCGCAGTTCGGGCAGATGCCCTTGATGTAGCGGTCGGGCAGGAACATGCCCTTGGCCGGGTCGTAGAACTGCTGCACCGAGCGCCGGCCGATGTGGCCGTTGGCTTCGAGCTTGGCGTAGATCGCTTCGGTCAACGCGCGGTTGCCGGCCGAATGGGTGGAATCGTAGTGATCGTAGACCACGCCGAACGCCGCGAAGTCGCGCACGTGCGCGGCTTGGATGTCGGCGACGAAGGCTTCCGGCGTGGTGCCGGCCTTTTCGGCCGCCAGCATGATCGGCGTGCCGTGGGTATCGTCGGCGCAGACGAAATGCACGGTGTCGCCCGACATGCGCCGCGCGCGGACCCAGATGTCGGCCTGGATATAGCCGACCAGATGGCCCAGATGGATCTGGCCGTTGGCGTAGGGCAGGGCGTTGGTGACAAGCGCGGAGCGTGGCATGGGCACGTGTGGCTGCGTAACGGGGCCGGCGATTATCGCACGCGCAGCTACGGCGACTCCCGCTGCCAGGTTTGGGTGCGGCCGAGCAGCGCGACGCCCAGGAACCCGCGCACCTCCAGCCGCTTGCCACCGGCGATCGGCATGAATTTCACCGAATACTCCTTGCCGTTCTCGGGGTCGAGAATGCGGCCGCCGCCCCAGACCTTGCCCTGCGGCTTCAAACCCCAGGCGATGGTCATGCCCAGGATCGGCGCGTTGTGGCGTTTGCCGGTGCAGGCATCGCACAACGGGTTTGGGCCGTCGCTGGTGTCGATCAGTTGCACGATCCTGGCCGACAGCGTGCCGTTGCCGGCCTCGGAGACTTCGATCACCGCCTTGGGCTTGCCGGTGGCGTCGTCGATGCTGCGCCAGTGGCCGACGGGCGTGTTCTGGGCCAGTGCGGCCAGCGGCAGCAGGCAAAGCAGCGCGAACACGGCGAGGAATCTATGGGTCATGGCGGCTCAGTCGAATGCGTTGGGTGTAAATGGAAACGGCCCGTGGATCGTTTCCGATCACGGGCCGTTGGCGTGGTTCAGCGGGTGCCGCCGATCAGTTCGCGCGCACCCAGTTTGCCGAGCGGCAGAACATCATCTTGCAGCCGGTGACTTCCAGCTTGCTGCCGCCGTCGATCAGCTTCACGGTTTTGGCCTTGAAGCTGTCGCCGGTCGAAGGCTTGAAGCCATTGCCTTCGCCCCAGCCACCGCTGATGGCTTTCAGGTTCCACAGCACCGGCATCCCGATGATCGGTTTGCCTTTGTCTTTGCCGCTGCACTTGGTGCAGACAGCATTCGGCGCGTAAAGGGTTTCGACCACCTTGGCCGCCAGCGTATTGTTCTTGGCCTCGTAGACTTCGACGATGGTCATCGCCTTGCCGGTCTCGTCGTCGATGGTCTTCCAGCGGCCGATCGGCGAATTCTGCGCCGACGCGACGAACGACGCGGCCAACAGCGGCAG
>JAYUIZ010000286.1:0-7252 GCA_043765595.1 Lysobacter sp.
ACGCCCGAGCGGGTGCAGACGCTGGACAAGGTCGGTCCGCAGGTCGTGGCCGCGGTGCGTGCGGATCGCGCAGGCAAGGCGGCCGAAGCCGAGGCCGAAGCGGCGCTCGCGCGCATCAGCAAGGGCGAGTCGCTGGCCACGATCGCTGCAGCGAAGCAGTGGGTCGTCGCCAGTGTGCCGGCCGTGCCGCGCAATGCGCCGGTGCCCGACGCCGTTGCGGCAGATGCCTACTTCCAAGTGCCGGCCCCGGCTGCGGGCAAGACCTCGCCCGGCAAGGTGCGCGGTCAGAACGGCCAGATGATCGTCTTCGAGGTGACCAAGGTCGGCAAGGGCAGCGCCGATGAAGTGACCCCGGAAATGCGTGCGGGTTTCCTGCGCGAGCTGGCGCCGTCGATCGGCGAACAGGATGCGCTGGCGGTAGGAAAGGCCGAGCGCAAGCGGATGAAGGTGGAAATCGCCGAGGACCGCCTGTAACGGCTTCGGAATCGATCGAAGTAAAAAACCCGGCTTGCCGGGTTTTTTTCGATCCAAAAGTGCGCTTACTCGTTGCCGATTCCGGTCATGCCCAGGATGTTGTATCCGGCATCGACATAGGTGATTTCGCCGGTCACGCCCGAGGCCAGGTCTGAACACAGGAATGCGGCGACGTTGCCAACATCGTCGATGGTGACGGTGCGGCGCAGCGGTGCGTTCTGTTCGACATGGCCGAGGATTTTGCGGAATCCGGCGATGCCGGCCGCTGCCAGGGTCTTGATCGGACCGGCCGATATCGCGTTGACGCGAGTGCCTTCCGGGCCGAGGTTGTAGGCCAGATAGCGCACGGTCGATTCCAGGCTTGCCTTGGCGACGCCCATCAGGTTGTAGCCCGCCAGCGCGCGTTCGGCGCCCAGATACGAGAGCGTCAGCACCGAACCGTTGCGGCCCGCCATCATTGGCCGTGCGGCCTTGGCCATCGCCGCCAGCGAATAGGCCGAGATGTCGTGGGCGATGGCGAAGTTCTCGCGGGTCAGGCCGTCGAGAAACTGGCCGGTGATCGCTTCGCGCGGAGCGAAGGCGATGGCGTGGATCAGGATGTCGAAACCGTCCCAGTGCTTGCCGAGTTCATCGAAGCAGGCGGCGATCTGGGCGTCATCGGAAACGTCCAGCGGCAGCACGATGCTGGAACCGTATTCAGTTGCAGCGCTTTCAACGCGCGATTTCAGTTTCTCGGTCTGATAGGTGAACGCCAGTTGCGCACCCTCGCGGTGCATGGCTTCGGCAATGCCGGATGCGATCGAGCGCTCGCTGGCGATGCCGGTGATGAGGGCGCGTTTGCCTTGCAGAAAACCCATGGTCGTCTCGTGTCTCCGTTGGGGCGTTCAGTGTGCCACGGCCGGCCGGCCGTGGGCTGGCGTATGGTCCCTGCGCGCGTCGTGACATGCGCCTTCAGGCTTGGAACACATCCTTCCAGCGGCGCAGTTCGGCGAAGGTTTCCAGGCGGTCCGCAGGTGCGCGGTCAAGGCGCGCGGCGATGGCGTCGCGCACGGCCGGCGTGTCGCATCGCAGGAACGGATTAGTCGCGATTTCCTGCGCGATCGTGCTGGGCAATGTCGGCTTCGATGCCGCGCGCAGCGTTCGCACGGTCTGTGCGCGCGCCTGCAGCGCAAGATTGTGCGGGTCCACAGTCAGCGCGAACGCGGCGTTGCTCTGGGTGTATTCGTGCGTGCAGCAGACCAGGGTGTCGCCGGGCAGCGCGGCCAGCGCATCCAGCGACGCCAGCATCTGCGCCGGCGTACCTTCGAACAGCCGGCCGCAGCCGAGGCTGAAGAGAGTGTCGCCGCAGAACAGCAGGCCGGGGCCGATGGCCCTGTCATTGCACGGGCTGTGGAAGGCGACGTGGCTGCGGGTGTGGCCGGGCACTTCGATGGTGTCGAAATGCCAATCAGCGACGGTCACGATGTCGCCCTGACCCACGCGATGGGTCGCGATGTCGATGCGCGGATCGTGTGGGGCGTGGATTTCGATTTCCGGCCAGCGCGCTTTCAAGGCGGCGATACCGCCGATGTGGTCGGGATGGTGGTGGGTGACCAGCACCGCGATCGGCCGAAGCCCGTCCGCGGCTGCGGCCAGCACGGGGCCGGCATCGCCGGGATCGACCACCAGCGCACGGCCGTCGTCTCCGGTCAGGGTCCAGATGTAGTTGTCGTCGAAGGCGGGAAGTGGGTGCAGGCGCATGGGCATCGGGAGGGGCGGGGAGGCGGGACAGCGGCTTACAATGACACGATGCCTGCTTTGCATTATTCCGCACAGTCCGAGTCCGCCATGCAGTGGTTCCTGCTGCCGGTCGGGCAGGCGGTTCTCGACAGCGAACACACCGTCGTCGCCGATGCGCTGGCGGCGCATCCGGTGGTGGGGCTGCCTTGGCTGTGGCTTGCGCCAATCGCTGCCGGTGAACCGCCCGCCGGTCGAGGCCTGCATCTCAGCTCCGCAGGCGACCGCTGGCAGGGCTCGATCCGTTGCCGGCTGCCGCTGCCCTTGGCCAGCGAATCCTTCGGCGCGGTGGTGCTGCAGCATGTTGGCGATACGCTGATTGATGGGCCGGTCGATGCCGCTGTCTTGATCGAGGAATGCGCCAGGGTGCTGGTACCCGGCGGGCGGTTGTCGCTGCTGGGCATGAATCCGCTGTCGCCCTATCGCCTGCGCTGGCATCGCGCCGGACTGGCCGGACACGATCCATCGACCTGGCGCCGTCTGCTGACCGACGCAGGCCTTGCGCCGGACACGGTCGCGCAGGGGATCGGCCCGCAGTGGTCGCCTACCGCTTCGCCCAGCCTGCAGTCCGGGCCGGGGCTGCGCGCGGCCTATCTGCTGCGCGCCGAAAAGCGCGCGTTCCCGATGACCCCGATGCGCCTGCGCAAGCCGCTGGCGCTGTCGGATGGCGTGTCCGCCGCCCGAAACGTTTCGATTCGAAGCATTCCTTTCATCTGAAACCCACTACACGAGCGCCCCGACTTGAAGCAGGACGAAACAACCTTCGCCGGGATCGATCAGGCGGATATCAAACACATCGAAATCCATACCGACGGCGCCTGTCTCGGTAACCCCGGCCCCGGTGGCTGGGCCGCGCTGCTGCGCTACAAGGCGCGCGAACGCGAGATCGCCGGCGGCGAGGTGCTGACCACCAACAACCGGATGGAGCTGATGGCGGCGATCATGGGGCTGGAAACGCTGACAGAGGCCTGCGTGGTCACCCTGGTTACCGATTCGCAGTACGTGCGCCAAGGCATCACCGAATGGATGCCGAACTGGGTGCGCCGCAAATGGAAGACCGCCGGCGGCGACCCAGTGAAGAATCGCGACCTCTGGGAACGCCTGCACGCCGCGGCCCAGCGCCATCGCATCGACTGGCGCTGGGTGAAGGGCCACTCCGGCGACCCCGACAATGAGCGCGTCGATGTCCTGGCCCGCGATCAGGCGGTCATCTACAAGCAACAGGACACCGCCCGCGCATGAGACAGATCGTCCTCGATACCGAAACCACCGGCCTCGAATGGAAGAAGGGCAACCGAGTGGTCGAAATCGGCTGCGTGGAGCTGATGGAGCGTCGGCCCACCGGCCGCACCTATCAGCAGTACATCCATCCGGATCGCGAATTCGAGCCCGGCGCCCAGGAAGTGACCGGGTTGACCCTCGAATTCCTGGCCGACAAGCCGCGTTTTGCGGAAATTGCCGACGCTTTCCTCGCATTCGTCGATGGCGCCGAACTGATCATCCACAACGCGGCCTTCGACGTCGGTTTCCTCGACAACGAGTTATCCATGCTCGGTTCGCAATACGGCCGCCTGCGCGACCGGGTCAGCGGCATCGAGGACTCGCTGGACATGGCGCGCAAACGCTACCCCGGCCAGCGCAACTCGCTGGACGCGCTGTGCAAGCGCCTCGATGTGAACAACGCGCACCGTCAACTGCACGGCGCGCTGCTCGACTCGCAGTTGCTGGCCGAGGTGTATCTGGCCTTGACCTCCGGACAGAGCGAGATCGGCTTCGGCAGCATGGCGGGCGGCGAAAGCGACGCCGCCGTTGCCGCCGCGGCATTCACTGCGACACCGGTGGATGCCGCGCTGCGCCCGCGGGTACGCGCGACCGAAGATGAACTGGCTGCGCATGCCGCGCGCCTGGATGCGATCCGCAAGAAGGCCGGGCGCTGCGTATGGGAGTTGGGATGAACCTGAAAATCCGTTCAGTTCCGCCCCGCCGTCGCCGCAGCGCGGTGCGTTCGCCGGGCCGATGCGTCGTCGACGTGACTGTACAATCCGCCGGTTATTTCGCTTATCGGGAGCATTCGCGTGCAGACATGGCTTGTGACCGGCGGCGCCGGTTTCATTGGTGGTAATTTCGTTCTGGAAGCCGTCGCCAGCGGTGTCCGGATCATCAATCTGGATGCGCTGACCTACGCCGGCAATCTCGACACGCTGGCCTCGCTCGAAGACAACCCTGGACACATCTTCGCGCACGGCGACATCGGCGACCGCGCGCTGGTCGCCGCGCTGCTCGCCGAACACCGGCCCGATGCGGTGGTGAATTTCGCGGCCGAGAGCCACGTCGACCGCTCCATCGACGGACCGGCCGCCTTCGTGCAGACCAACGTCGTTGGCACTCTCGGCCTGCTGGAATGCGTCCGCGACTATTGGAAAGGCTTCGAAGGTCCGGGCCGCGAGGGCTTCCGTTTCCTGCACGTGTCCACCGACGAGGTCTACGGCTCGCTCGGCGACACCGGCAAATTCACCGAGACCACGCCGTACGCGCCGAACTCCCCGTACTCCGCGTCGAAGGCCGCATCGGACCATCTGGTCCGCGCCTTCCACCACACCTACGGGCTGCCGGTGCTGACCACCAACTGCTCGAACAACTACGGGCCGTATCAGTTCCCGGAAAAACTCATTCCGCTGATCATCGCCAAGGCGCTGGCCGGCGAGCCGTTGCCCGTGTACGGCGACGGCCGCAACGTGCGCGACTGGCTGTACGTGGGCGATCACTGCAGCGCGATCCGCATCGTGCTGGAGTGCGGGCGTATCGGTGAAACCTACAACGTCGGCGGCGAAGCCGAGCGCGAGAACATCACCGTAGTGAAGACCATTTGTGCCCTGCTCGACCAGCGCCGCCCGCTCGCCGCCGGCCGCGCGCGTGAATCGCTCATCACCTACGTCAAGGATCGCCCCGGCCACGACCGCCGCTACGCCATCGACGCTTCCAAACTGCACGGCGAACTCGGCTGGGCGCCTTCGATGACCTTCGAGCAGGGCATCGCACGCACCGTCGACTGGTATCTCGATCAGCAGCCGTGGGTGCAGCGCGTGCTCGACGGCAGCTATCGCCTGGAACGTATTGGCAGCGCGGTATGACCGCGCGCATCGGAGACTTGGCATGACCGCACGCAAGGGCATCATTCTCGCCGGCGGTTCCGGCACACGCCTGTATCCGATCACCCAGGCGATCAGCAAGCAGCTGCTTCCGGTGTACGACAAGCCGATGATCTACTACCCGCTCAGCGTGCTGATGCTGGCGGGCATCCGCGAAGTGCTGGTGATCAACACGCCGCACGAGCAGACGCTGTTCAAGACGCTGCTGGGCGACGGCTCACAGTGGGGGATGCGCATCGAATATGCGGCGCAGCCCAGCCCGGACGGGCTGGCGCAGGCGTATCTGATCGGTCGCGAATTCGTGGCTGGTCAACCGAGCTGTCTGGTGCTGGGCGACAACATCTTCCACGGCCCGGGCCTGACCAACATGCTCAAGGATGCCGACAAGCTGCAGCACGGCGCGACCGTGTTCGGCTACTGGGTGAGCGATCCCGAGCGTTACGGCGTGGCCGAATTCGACGCGGGCGGCAAAGTCGTCGGTCTCGAAGAAAAACCCGCCAAACCCAAATCCAATTACGCCGTCACCGGCCTGTATTTCTACGACGGTCGCGCCAGCGATTTTGCCGCGGATCTCAACCCGTCCCCGCGCGGCGAGCTGGAAATCACCGATCTCAATCGTCGCTACCTTGAAGAGGGCTCGCTGCACCTGCAGCAGCTCGGTCGCGGTTATGCATGGCTGGATACCGGCACCCACCAGTCGCTGCTCGAAGCCTCGAACTACATTGAAACCATCGAAGCGCGTCAGGGCCTGCGCGTGTGCTGCCCCGAAGAAATCGCCTGGAACAACGGCTGGATCGACGCCGCGCAGTTGGAGACGCTGGCCAGGCCGCTGGCCAAGAACGGCTATGGCCAATACCTGCTGGGCCTGGCTGAGCGCGGGTTCGTGCCATGAGCATGCACAGCATGAAGTCCATGAGCACCACGTCCATCAAAGTGGACCACGCATGAAAGTCATCGAAACCGATCTTCCCGGCTGCGTCGTGATCGAACCGCAGGTGTTCGGCGACAGTCGCGGATTTTTCTACGAATCGTTCAACCGCGACAAATTCGTCGCGCACGGAGTGACCGTGCCCGAGTTCGTGCAGGGCAATCTCTCGTCGTCGTCGCGCGGCGTGCTGCGCGGCCTGCACTACCAGTGGCCGAAGCCGCAGGGCAAATATGTGTCGGTAATCGAAGGCGAAGTGTGGGACGTTGCCGTCGATATCCGCCGCGGCTCGCCGACATTCAGTCGTTGGGCCGCGGTCGTGCTCAGCGCCGACAACAAACGTCACTTCTGGATCCCGGCGGGCTTCGCCCACGGATTCGTGACCCTCAGCGAACGCGCGGTCTTCAGCTATCTGTGCACCGAAACCTACGACCGCGACGCCGATGCCGGCATCCGCTGGAACGATGCGGCTCTGGCGATCGACTGGCCGGTGTCGGAACCGTCGCTGTCCGACAAGGACGCGAAGGCGCCGTTCCTCGCCGATGTGGCGCCCGAACGACTGCCGGTTTTCACCGCATGACGATGCGTTCGACGAGCGCCGGAGCATGAAGATCCTGCTCTTCGGCGCGAACGGCCAGGTCGGGCATGAACTGCACCGCAGCCTCGCATCGCTGGGCGAAGTCGTCGCGACCACGCGCAGCGGCGTGCTGGAAGACGGGACGCCGTGCGACATCGCCGATTTCAACATGCCGCAGTCGCTGCCTGCCCTGATCGAACGGATCGCGCCCGATGTCATCGTCAACGCGGCGGCTTACACGGCTGTCGACCGCGCCGAGTCCGATCGCGACGCCGCCTTCCGCGCCAACGCCGAAGCGCCGCAGCGCATCGCCGAAGCCTGCGCCGCGCGCGATGCGCTGCTGGTGCATTA
>JAYUIZ010000287.1:0-7251 GCA_043765595.1 Lysobacter sp.
CATCGCTGTCGAACGTCGCGCGACCTTCGCCATGCGCGATCGCCACCGGGATGCGCGAGCCGTGCATGCCGGCGAAGAACAGCGACGGCGACTCCGCAACTTCCAGCAGACCGAAGCGCGCCTCGAACTGTTCGCTGCGGTTGCGCAGGAAACGCGGCCAGTGCTCGGCGCCGGGAATGATCGCCTTGAGCTGCGACAACATCTGGCAGCCGTTGCACACGCCGAGCGAGAACGTGTCTGGCCTCGCGAAGAACGCAGCAAATGCATCGGGCAGCGCGGCGCGTTCGAGGATCGACGTGGCCCAGCCGCGGCCCGCACCGAGCACGTCGCCGTAGCTGAAACCGCCACAGGCCGCGAAGCCAGCGAAGCCATCCAGCGCGATGCGGCCGGCGATGAGGTCGCTCATGTGCACGTCCACCGCGGCGAAACCGGCGCGGTCGAACGCGGACGCCATTTCGATCTGGCCGTTGACGCCCTGCTCGCGCAGGATCGCCACGCGCGGACGCGCGCCGCTGGCAATGTACGGCGCGGCAATGTCCTCGTCCGCATCGAAGGCCAATTTCGGTTTCAGACCGGGCGCGTCGAAACGACGCACGGCGGCGCGTTCTTCGTCGGCGGATTCGGGGTTGTCGCGCAGCCGCTGCATCGCGTGGCTGACCGACCACCAGGCGTCGAACAATTCGTCCCAGCGCCACTCCACCAGCACATCGCCATCGCGATGCACGCGCACCGCCTGTGCGGTGCTGGGCCGCGCGATGCGCTGCGCGCATTCGATCAGACCGTGCTGGGCGACGAGATCCGCGAATTCGGCGCGGTCTTCGGTCGGTATCTGCACGATCGCGCCCAGTTCCTCGCAGAACAGCGTGCGCAGCGCATCGTCGCCCCAGCCGTCGAGGGTGATGTCGAGGCCTAGATGCGAGCAGAACGCCATCTCGCACAGCGCCGCGAACGCACCGCCGTCGGAACGGTCGTGATACGCGCGCACCAGGCCGCGCTCGCGCGCGTCGCGCATCAGATCGAACAGCCCGCGCAGACGTTCCGGATCGTCGAGATCCGGCACCTGCACCACCGGCCCGGCATCGTCGCCGTGACGCCCGCCAAAACCATCGTAGACCTGGGCCAGGATCGAGCCGCCCAGACGCTTGCGGCCCGCGCCCAGGCCGATCAGCCATAGTTCGGTATCGCCCTCGCGCGACAGCAGCGGCGTGAGCTGCGCGCGCGCATCCTCCACCGCCGCAAATGCGGTGACGATCAGAGACACCGGCGATACCGACTTGTGCTGTTCGACATCGCCGCTGGCGTTGGTATGCGTCCACTGCGCCTGCATCGACAGCGAATCCTTGCCGACCGGAATGCTCAACTCCAGCGCCGGGCACAGGGCCATGCCCACAGCTTTCACCGCGTCGAACAGGCGCGCGTCCTCGCCCGGGTGGCCGGCGGCGGCCATCCAGTTCGCGGACAGTTTGATCTGCGCCAGCGACGACACCGGCGCGGCCAGCAGATTGGTGATCGCCTCGCCCACCGCCATGCGCGCGGCGGCGGCGGCGTCGATCAGCGCCAGCGGCGTGCGTTCGCCCAGCGCCATCGCTTCGCCTGCGTGGGTGTCGAAGCCGGCCAAGGTGATCGCGCAGTCGGCCACCGGCATCTGCCACGGGCCGACCATCTGATCGCGCGCGGTCAGGCCGCCGACGCTGCGGTCGCCAATGGTGATGAGGAAGTTCTTCGCGGCGACGGTGGGATGCGCGAGTACGCGCAGGCCGGCCTCATGCAGATCAATGTCCTGGCCGTCAAGCGCGGGCCACTTCGCGGGCGCGGGCCGCTGGGTGTCGCGATGCATCTTCGGCGGCTTGCCGAACAGGACGTCCATCGGTAGATCGATGGCCGGCGCGCTGTTTCCATCTCCCTGCGGGAGAAGGTGCCCCTGCGTTGACAAACGCTGGGGCGGATGAGGGCCGGCGGAGCGGGAAGTCTCCCCGTGCTCCGTACCCTCACCCGGCGCTTCGCGCCGACCTCTCCCGGGGGGAGAGGTAACCTCTGTGAAATAGCCGGCCACCAGCCGCTCTTCCGCCGTCGCAACGCCTACCGCCGCGAACGGACAGCGCTCGCGTTCGCACAGCGCGGCGAAATCCGCCAAGCGCTCCTGGGCGACGCCCAGCACATAGCGCTCCTGCGATTCGTTGCACCACAGCTGCATCGGCGACAGGGACGGGTCGTCGCTCGGCACTTTCGCCAGATCGATCACCCCGCCGACACCCGAGTCGTGCAGCAGTTCGGGAATCGCGTTCGACAGACCGCCGGCGCCGACATCGTGGAACCACAGGATCGGGTTGCGTTCGCCCAAGGCCACGCAACGGTCGATCACTTCCTGGCAGCGTCGCTCCATTTCCGGGTTGTCGCGCTGCACGCTGGCGAAATCGAGGTCTTCGGCGCTGTCGCCGGACGCGACCGAGCTGGCGGCGCCTCCGCCCAGGCCGATCAGCATCGCCGGGCCGCCCAGCACGATCACCGCGTCGCCGGGCGAAAGCCTGATCTTCGAGACCATCGGCCGATCGATCGCGCCCAAGCCGCCGGCGAGCATGATCGGCTTGTCGTAGGCGCGGACCAGGCCGCTGTCGTCGCGCACTTCAAAGGCGCGGAAATAGCCGGTGAGATTCGGGCGGCCGAATTCGTTGTTGAACGCCGCGGCGCCAAGCGGGCCATCGAGCATGATCTCCAGCGCCGGTGCCATCCGCGGATTGAGCGGACGCGGACCAGGTTGCTGCGGGTGATCGGCAAACTGTTCCCACGGCTGCGGCAAGGTCGGAATACGCAGATGCGAGACGCTGAAACCGCTCAGCCCGGCTTTGGGTTTGCCGCCGCGGCCGGTCGCGCCTTCGTCGCGAATCTCGCCGCCGTTGCCGGTGGACGCGCCGGGAAACGGTGAGATCGCGGTCGGATGGTTGTGGGTTTCGACCTTGATGCAGAACGCGCTAGGCATTTCCGCTTCAGCGCGGTACTCCAGCGTCGCCGGATCAGGACGGAAGCGCCTGGCCGGATAGCCTTCCACCACCGCGGCGTTGTCGCTGTACGCCGAAAGCGTGTGTCCGGGCGTCTGCGCATGGGTGTGCTTGATCATCTTGAACAGCGTGACGTTGCCGCCGTTTACCAGCTTTTCGCGGCCGTCGATGGTCCAGGCGGCATTGAAGATCTTGTGCCGGCAGTGCTCGGAATTGGCCTGCGCGAACATCATCAGTTCGACGTCGTGCGGGTCGCGGCCCAGCTCGGCGTAACGCGCGCGCAGGTATTCGATTTCGTCTTCGGCCAGCGCCAGACCCAGACGCGCATTGGCGCGCTCCAGATCGGCCAGCGGGATCACTTCCAGCGCGCCGCGCGCCGGGGTGGCGAACAGCGCCGCGGCGTCGGCCGGGTCGGCCAGCAGCGACTGGGTCATGGGGTCGTGCAGGATCCTGGCGATGGCGACGCGGGCGGCCGCGTCATCCGGAAAGCCGGTCAGGTCGATCCGGGTGCCACGCTCCACCCGCTTCACCGGCTGGCCAGCGCCGCGCAGCAGTTCGCCGGCCTTGCTGGCCCAGGGCGAAATGGTGCCCAGCCGCGGCGCGACGAAGCGCGACACCGCGCCGTCGGCCAATGGCGCCCGCGCTTCGACCTCAGCCTCAAGGATGCGCTGCAGCGCGATGGGATCGGAGGAGTGGCCGGGCTCGGGTTCCACCCAGTACGTGAACCAGGCGCCGACCACGCGAAGCGCGGGGGCGAGGGTCTGCAGACGGGTTTCGAGACGGTCGCGACGGAACGGCGACAGGGCCGGGAGGCCCTCAAGGACGATCATGTCCGGCCATGTCTAAAAGCGGGGGGCAGATTGTAGCGGATGCGGCCCCGCGCCATGCGCGACGGCCCCGGAAGGCCGATATCGTCCGGGGCAATGCCCTCCGGGACGACGCCCCGGAGAGAATCACGGAAACGGATCAGGCACCGCCGGCAGCGGTCGCGACCTTGTCCGGCTTGGCTTTTTCTTCGGCGGCCAGCTTGTCCAGCGCTTCCAGCAGTTTGTCCGGCGGCATATAGCCGGGCAGCGCCACGCCGTTGCTGTTGATGATCATCGGCGTGCCCTGCAGGCCGATCTGCTGACCGACCTTGTATTGCGCAGCCACCGGGTTGTTGCAGCGCTTGGGCGGCACCGGCCGCCCGCCCTTGGCGTCGGTCAATGCCTTGCGGCGGTCGGCGGAACACCAGACCGACTCCATCGCCAAGGCGTCCTGGCTGGTCAGACCGGCGCGCGGAAATGCCAGATATTCGATAGCGATGCCGAGCTTGTTGTAATCGGCGATTTCCTCATGCAGCTTCTGGCAATAGCCGCACTCGATGTCGGTGAACACGGACACGGTGTATTTACGGATGCCGACCGGGGCGAACACGATCCTGTCGGTCGTCGGTATCTTGCTCAGCGCCTCACGGCGCAGCACGCTCAGCCCGATCTGGCTCAGGTCTTTCTTGGCCTTCACGTCGTAGAGCGAGCCCTGCAGCATGTAGCGGCCATCTTCGCTGAAATAGATGACCTGGCCGGAGACGATCACTTCATAGAAGCCCGGAATCGGCGCGGGCGCGATCCGGTCCGGCACCGCCCGCGGATCGATACTTTTGAGCACGGCGCGGACCATCGCTTCCGTGGGGGCGTCTGCCTGCTTGCCGGCAGCGGCACCGGCGGCTTTGCCGTCATCGGCAGATGTGGACTGCGCGCAGGCGGACACGCTGAGGGCGCAGAGCAGGGTGAACACCGGAAGTTTCATGCAGGGAAGTTCCATCGGATGGGCGGGTGCGCCGGTTGGGACCGCGGCGGCGCAGGTAAGTTCAGGATTGTCCGGGCGATTGTCGCACGCAGGCCGGCCGGGGATGATGCCGCAAACAGTAGGCTTATGCTTGGCGGCTATATCGCCCAACGTGTGACGAAAATCACGACTCGCGCAGGCCACCGGGCCAGCCGATCAGCCCCGCGGATGATGCTGGGCGTGCAGCCGTTTCAGCTGTTCGCGCGCGACCAGGGTGTAGATCTGGGTGGTCGACAGGCTGGCGTGGCCCAGCAGCATCTGCAGCGCGCGCAGATCCGCGCCGTGATTCAGCAGATGGGTGGCGAAACTGTGGCGAAGACCGTGGGGGCTGACCCTGTGCGGATCGATTCCGGCAACGCCTGCATAGCGTTTCACCAGCCCCCAGTACTGCTGCCGGCTTGGCGGCTCGCCGTCGGGATTCAGGAACAGCGCCGCCGGCGTGCGCTTGCCCGCCAACGCCGGCCGCGATTCGGCCAGATAGCGGGTCAGCCAGTGCTGTGATTCCTCGCCCAGCGGCACGAGCCGCTCCTTGCCGCCCTTGCCGGTGACGCGCAGCACGCCTTGGCGCAGATTGACCATGGTCGCCGGCACGCCGACCAGTTCGCTGACCCGCAGCCCGGCGGCATACATCAGTTCCAGCATTGCGCGGTCGCGCAGGCCGAGCGGCGTGGAGACATCGGGTGCGGTCAGCAACGCCTCGATATCGCGCTCGCTCAGCGCCTTGGGCAGCGACCGCGGCAGCTTCGGCGGATCGAGCAGCGCGGTGGGATCGTCCGCGCGAACGCCACGCCGCACCTGCAGGGCGAAGAACGCGCGCAGCGTCGACAGCAGCCGGGCGTTGCTGCGCGGCGAGTACGCGCTGCGCGTGCGCCAGGCGAGGTAATCGAACAGCACCGCGCGGTCCGCGCCCAGCAGCCCGCCGCCGGCCCCGTCGCGCCAGCGCGCGAAGCCTTGCAGATCGCGCCGGTAGCTGGCCTGGGTCTGCTTCGCCAGCCCGTTTTCCGCCCAGATCGTCTCGATGAAGGCATGGATGGCGGCGGCATCGGCGTCGCGCAGCGGCGGCAGCGCGATGGCCTGTTCTCTGCGTTCTGAAGGCGTTGTGGGCATGCGGACAGGGTAACGCGACAACTTGTCGCAGGCGCCTGTGGGAGCGACGCAAGTCGCCTGTGGGAGCGACGCAAGTCGCGACCGCCTCCGGAAAGGCCCTCCACAATACGTCGCGACTTGCGTCGCTCCCACAGACAACTGACCGCCCGCCGGTTCGGCTTTATCCTGTCGCCATGACCGACACCGCCGCACACGCCGTTCCCACGGCCAATCCCGACCCGCTGATCCTCCGCCGCCTGCTGTCGCTGTTCTACGACCTGTGGCCGGTGCTCGCGCTGTGGATGCTGCTCTCCGCGCTGTTCAACCTCGGTTATTACCTCGCTGGCCATAGCGAACGCGACATCCTCAAGACCGCCAGCGTCCTCGGCGTGCTGCTATGGCTGTGCTGCTGGCTGGTTGCCGGCGCCTATGCCGTCGTCAGCTGGGCGCGCGGCGGCCAGACCCTGGGCATGCGCCCGTGGCGGTTGCGGGTGATGGGCACGGATGGTGCGGTGCCGACGCGCAGGCAGCTTGCGATCCGCTATCTCGTCGGCAATCTGTCGCTGCTGGCCGTGGGCATGGGCTTCTGGTGGGCGTGGTTCGATCGCGAGCGGTTGACGTGGCACGACCGGGCGAGTGCTACGCGGGTGGTGCGGGTGCCGAAGCCTTGAATCATGATCCGCGCCGCACACTGCGTTCATCGGCGTGAATCCGCTCGTCCGCAACAGAAAGCGTTCGATGCCCGCCGGATACGCGGAACGGGAATGCTTTCTCATCAGCTACGCGATGCCGTTCTGCCGGCACTGTTTCGTGCTGTGCCATGAGCCGGACGACCCCAATCACCCGCAGATCGACCTTTCGATCATGAGTTTTTTCATATCCGAAGCGCACGCGCTTTCGGAAATCCTCACCGGTAATCCACAATCGTTTCTGGTCATCCACAGCGGCGGCAACGTCAGGAAATGCCAGAACCTGCACATGCATGTGTTCGTGATACGACGCCGCTCGCACAAGGCGTGGCTGTACATGCTGCTGGCCGCGATCCACTCCACATCGGCGATCCGGCGGGGATTGTTGGGATTGATCGGTCGGAGGCCCGTTGCCGGATAGAGGCGGACAGCGTCGCGACTTGCGTCGCTCCCACAAGATCAAATGCTGTCGCGACTTAAGTCGCTCCCATAAGATCAAATGCTGTCGCGACTTGCGTCGCTCGCACAAGATCAACAGCCACCGCGTTCGAGCTCTGCGGCTCAGCCGGATCGTCGTTTGAACAACCACACCGACAGCCCGACCATCACCAGCGCCGGGATCAGGTAGGCGACGCGGTAGTCAAACTTGAACA
>JAYUIZ010000288.1:0-2534 GCA_043765595.1 Lysobacter sp.
CGGACCCGCTGCCGCTGTGGACACCGGGTCGGGCTGCGCGACCATCGTCGCGACCGAATTCTGCCGCTGCTGCGCGGCCATCCACATCGCCAGCATGAGGACGGCGGAGATGACCAGCCCGGTCGAGACCAATCTCATTTTCATCGCGGCGTGGGGTTCCGTGGGCCTGGTGGTAAATGTCGGGCGGATCCGAAGCGCGGATCGGCAAAGGTTCGACACGGATTAGAACAGCTGACAGATGCCCAGGTACAGCGGATCGACGATGCAGCGATCAAAGAGGAGCCATCGCCAATAACTTGCGGGGCAGGGCGCACTATTCGCCCGGTTTCGCCGCCTCGATAGGCGCGCTGGTCGCCGCCCGGCGCGCGAGCTGCGCCTCGCGGTGCGCCATGTAAGCGTTCGCGGCGAAGATCACCCCGGCGCCGACCGCGGTCCAGCGGTCCAGCGGCTCCTGGAACAGCAGCCAGCCGGCGATTGCCACGATCGGCAGCTGCATGAAGCTGATCGGCGTCAAGGCCGAGACATCGCCCAGCTTCAGCGCCCGCGTCCACAGCATGTGTCCGCCGGTGCCGAGGAACCCGGCAGCGATCACCCACAGCCAGACGATCCCGCGCGGCCACTCCCACACCATCAGCGCCGGCAGCAGCGACATCGGCACCCACAGCAGGGTGGTGATGAACACGATGCGGTCGGCTGGTTCCACTTTCGACAGCAGCTTGATCTGGATCGAGACGATGCCGCTGAGCACCGCCGCCGCCAGCGCCACCAGCGTGCCCATCGTGAAGCTGTCGCTACCCGGGCGGACGATGATGATCACGCCGACGAAGCCCAGCGCGACGGCTGTCCAGCGGCGCGCGCGCACCTGCTCGTGCAGGAAGATCACCGCGGCGATGGTGACGAAGATCGGCGTGGAATACGACAGCGCCACCGCCTGCGCCAGCGGCAGATGACCGATGGCCCAGAAGCCCGCCATCATCGACACCATGCCGATGAAACAGCGGAACACGTAGCGCGGCAGCTGCGTGGTTTTGAGCAGGCCAGGGCCGTGGCGCAGCAGCAGCGGCAGCGCCGCTATCAGCCCGAAGAAATTGCGGAAGAACGCGACCTCGAAGGTGTGCAGGGTTTCCGAAGCGAGTTTGATCGCCACCGCCATCAGCCCGAAGAATACCGTGCTGCCCAGCATCAGCAGCGCCGCACGCATGTGCTGCGAACGCGGCGCGTTCAAGCGCAGCATTCGGCCGGAGCCCGCGACGGGCGACCGACGACGGCGATGAAGCGATCCGTCGCGGGCGCGGCGGTCACCAGCGCGCGCCGACGATCCGGGGCTCGGGTTCGATGGCCACGCCGAAACGTGCGTTCACATCCGCGGCGATCTCACGCGCCAGCGCCAGCAGTTCGGCGCCGGTGGCGCGGCCGTGATTGACCAGCACCAGTGCGTGCTGTCCGGCCACGCCGGCATCGCCGCTGCCGGTGGCCGCGCGACGGCCTTTCCAGCCGCAGGCATCGATCAGCCACGCTGCCGACAGCTTGCGGGTGGCCTCGCTGTCGCCGCGGAAGGCGGGAAGCTGCGGATATTCCGCCAGCAGCGCGTCGGCCTGCGCCGCCGGCAGAATGGGATTCTTGAAGAAGCTGCCGGCGTTGCCAAGCACCGCCGGGTCCGGCAGTTTGCGTCGGCGCAGGCGGATCACCGCCTCGGCAACCTCGCGCGCGCTGTAGCCGCTGCGCACGTCGGCGGCGAGCCCTATTTCCTCGCGGATGCCGGCGTAGTCGATCTTCAGATTTACGGCGTCGAATGCACGCGCCAGCGGCAGCTCGAATTCCACCGCCACGATCAGCCAGCGGTCGAGTTCGCGCTTGAACACGCTGTCGCGATAGGCGAAGGCGCAGGCAGCGGCGTCGAAACGGTGGAACGCGCCGGTGGCGCGCTCGAACACGTCGACGGCACGAATGCGTTCGCCCACTTCCACGCCGTAGGCGCCGATGTTCTGGATCGGCGAGGCACCAACGGTGCCGGGGATCAGCGCCAGGTTTTCCAGCCCGGCATAGCCCTGTTCGAGCGTCCACATCACCAGGCGATGCCATTCCACCCCGGCATCGGCGCGGACGATGGCGCGGTCGTCGTGGGCGTCGAGCGTGCGGATCTTCTGCGTGTCGACATTCAGCGCCAGCGCCGGGCCTTCGACGATCAGCAGGTTGCTGCCGCCGCCGATCACAAGCAGTTTCGGAGCATGCGGCGATTCGCCGGCCAGCTCATTGGCGAACAGCGCGGGCAGATCGTCGGCATCGTCGGTCTGGATCAGCAGCCCGGCGCTCGCTTCGACGCCGAAAGTATTGCGGGTGCGCAGCGGCGCGCGTTCGATCCGGCGGACGCTCATGTGTTGTTGGGCAGATGCCCGCGGCTGGGCGCTTCCTTGCGGCGACGGATCGCGTCCACGCAGTCGTGGATCAGCGCCGGGCCGCGATAGATCAGACCGGTGTAGCACTGCACTAGGCTGGCGCCCGCGGCCATCTTCTTTACCGCGTCGGCGCCCGTG